>NZ_BTRL01000031.1:46973-102695 GCF_054771475.1 Bacillus sp. MN7755 | reverse complement strand
GTGTCGCTTGTGCTTTATTTGAATAGATACGAAATTTATATGCTTTATTGATCATCATTCATTTCACCCCCATTTCGATATGGTTCTATTATACAACAAACATACATTCGGTTGGTAGTGAAGTAACAGTTTATGTATGTCGAACAATTAAGATGGCTTTCTGCCATCCCTTGTCCGAAGCCAATTCATCTCCCACCTACTCACTTCGCGTTCCTTGAGGAAGGAGTCTTCTTGGCTAAAATGATAAAATTTTCGTTTTGGGGATACTTCAAAATATTAGCTTGATGGACATGGGACGGCACCCTAATATGCTTGAATTAAAAAGAAAAAAGGACAAACACTCCAATGTGAGAAGTTTGTCCAAAACCATAATCTCTTTGGTTTAACAATATAAGATTAAATTCCGCTAGGAATCTTTCGTTCTTTTTTCATATCCCACTATTTTTGCATGAGAACCAACAATAGTGAATTAGAATAATGAATTAATACTCGCTAGGACAGTAAGGATACCTATAATAATGACAAATACATTGCTCGTTTTCCCTTTATATTTAGCTAGTACTGGTACTTTATGAATCGCATACATTGGTAATAGACATAAGATAGCAGCAACTAACGGACCGCTAAGGGCATCAATAAGTCCAAGAATACTTGGATTTGTATAAGCAACAAACCAACATGTTAATACGACAAAAGTAAGGATCATTGTCTTAACTGTTTTTTCTCCTATATCTTTCCCGCGTGTTTTACTGGACTTGATAATCATGTCGCGCATTACCTCATACGCTCCTATATAATGGCCAAGGAAGGACTTTGTTATGGCCGTAAAAGCAATGATAGGAGCTGCAATAGTGATTACAGGCGAATTAAGCTCATTAGCGAGATATGATAGGATTGACAAGTTCTGTTCTTTTGCCATCATAAGATCATTTGGAGTCAAACTCAAGGTACTGCTCCAAACAAAGAACATAACAACAGCGAATGTCATGATATAACAAACTTTTTGAATTTGAGCACACTTGGCATCAGTAGCTTCTATTCCGTAAGTAGCTCTCTGTTTCATAACAAATGACGAAATCATAGGAGAATGATTAAACGAGAATACTATGATTGGTAGTATCATCCATATCGTTCCGAAATATCCTGTTCCTGTTGAAGCAGTAGAAACACTTGAAAAACTAAGCATTGACGTATTCCACTGTGGAATCAAAGATATTGCGATAAAAAGTAGAGAAGCTATGAAAGGATATACTAGCATGCTCATTATCTTTACAGTGATATCTTGACCAAAATTTAGTATAGCTATAAGACCGAGTACTAATACAAGCGATAAAATGGCCCTTGGAGGCCCCTGCATATGCAATTGATGCACGATAAAACTACTTGCAGTATTTGTAAGTGCAACCGAATACATCAGCACGATCGTATAAATTGAGACGAAATATACGATGTTAAAAATGATACTTGCCTTATTTCCGAAATACTCTCTTATTGTGCCTGTAATCCCCTCATCAGCAGAATTTGAAGCGTATATCATTTTAGCAAGCGCCCTATGTGAGTAATACATAACTGGATATGCAAGTAATGTAATGAGTAGTAATGATAATAAACCACCTGAACCTGCATTAATCGGTAAAAAGAGTACTCCTGCTCCAATTGCTGTTCCAAAAAGGCTCAGTGCCCAAGTAGTATCCTGTTTATGCCACTTTTTAGGATCTGGATAGTTCTCATTTTTTACTACAGTATTTTCAGCTTGAAATTCTATGTGTTTTGCAGTATTCCCGTTCATATAATAATTCCTCCTTGTGTCCTATTCTTACAGCTCTTTTTAAGACTTAAGAATATAGACCGTTCTTGAAAAATGATTTGCTTACAAAGTGCGCCACATCGTGTGCCCTTCTTCTAAGTTGATCAAAATCGAAAAATTCGCGAGGTACGACCTGATGGGTTTGGTTGCATTTACAATATATTATAATGATTTAGTAGTATATTTTAGTGATATTGGCTCTCAATATACAGACATCCTTAGGAGAACAATAGAGAATAAAATTGTTAACTATTTCACAATGTTTCCGATAACTGTTTATTGATTTGATTGTTTCTCTCCAAAGATTTTATTTTTAATCGCAACCCCTGTAGGTGTGGCCGCAATTCCGCCTAAACCTGTCTCTCTTAATTCACGAGGCATCTGTCTTCCAACTCTATACATCGCATCAATAACTTCGTCAGCATTGATGATATTATTTACGCCGGCTAATGCGATATCCGCTGCTGCTAAAGCATTTGCCGTCCCAATGGCGTTTCTCTTTACACAAGGAATTTCTACCAAACCAGCGACCGGATCACAAACTAAACCGAGTAAATTTTGTAATGCGGTTGAGAAAGCTTCAGAAGATTGCTGTGGCTTTCCTCCAGCAGCTTCTACCGCTGCTGCAGCCGCCATTGCTGAGGCACTACCTACTTCAGCTTGACATCCTCCGTACGCTCCTGAAATACAAGCGTTATTTGCGACTATCGTTCCAAATAACGCTGAAGTGAATAGAAAATGGATCATATCTTCATGACTTAACTGCAATGTATCCTTAATACTAAATAGGACTCCCGGGATCGTCCCACTCGCACCTGCTGTTGGGGTTGCACAAATAGCCCCTAATGCAGCATTTACTTCATTAACACCGATAGCACTTTGGATCCCTAACACCATCAAATCTCCAGAAAGAGTTTTCCTATTTTCTCGATAGTTTTTCATTTTCACAGCATCACCTCCGGTTAAACCGGTCGGAGAGAATACCCCGTCTCCCTCGATGCTTTTATTTATGGCATTTTCCATAGTCGTTAAATTTCTTTCCATTTTACTCCAAACTTCTTCATAAGAAGTTTTCGTTTGTTCGATTTCCTGTTCGATTGCTAATTCATAAATTGGCTTTTGGCTTTTATTAGCTGCATCTATAATTTCTTCTATGGTCATATACATATTTTTTCACCCCTTAAAGTAACTAAAGAATAATGATATTAGCTATATTGCTTAGATTTCCTAATTCATTCTGAACATTACCAGGCAATAGCGAATCCAAAGCGAATGCGTATAAATATTTTCCGTTTTCTTCTAAACTATGAAAGTTGTTAATTTCCACATCATATTGTTTGAAGATCCTTCGTAAGACAAATTCAAAGTCAGCTCTTTCGGAAATCGCAATAATAACTGGCAATGGCCCCTGCAGATCTAAGCTAAATCCGTCCATTTCAACATGTTTAACTTCAATTAATCCACCGCCGACCGAAATACCCATCGTTCTAATACTTCGGCTTTCATCCTCTACATATACATCTGCCGTATTTGGATGACCAGCAGGACTATCACCCGCTTTTTCAATAAAGGTAATGTCAATTCCTTTATATTCTGCTATTTTAATGGCATCTGGCACTTTGCTGTCATCAGCAGCAAATCCTAATATCCCAGCAATAATTGCAAAATCAGTTCCGTGTCCTTTATGGGTTTCAGCAAATGATTCATAATACCTTACCACGACTTTTTTTGGAAGACCTTGAAATAATTTATTGGCAACTGTTCCAATAGCCAAAGCACCTGCAGTATGTGAACTTGAAGGACCTATCATTACAGGCCCAATCACGTCAAAACAACTTTTGTATTTAACAACCTTTTTCTCTTTAATAGATGCTACATTCATGTTCATATAAGCACCCCCATAATTTATTATTTTTCATTGTAGTTGAATCTAAGTTATTAGAATGACCAATTGAAAATAAGTTCCCATCGATAACGCTTTCATTTTTATGTTGAATAACTTTCCCTCCTGATCACAGACCTTTCTTAGAGTAATCGTATCAGTATGTCCAATTGTAGAAGGTTACTTGTAAGGCCTTTAGAATTTTTGCACCAGAACTAGGTTTGATATTTTCTCTAGAGGTAATAGATTATCTCTCGACGCCCTCATTATAACTTGTATATTTATGAGTTTAATGTTTTTTTATTTTTAGAAAGATTGAATACACAGAATCTTGAATAGATAATAAATTACACTTGGTATGTAGCAATTATGTCCATTGTTTGAAGCTGTATTAGTTAGTAGAAAAGCAAAAATAACACAGAGTTTCTTTTATTAACACATTGATTATATTGGAAAATCATTATAAAGATACTTATACTTTCCTTTGTTGAAACATCTTATCTTAGACGTAAAGACTGTTACAATAAATGATTAATGTAGATGGAAAGGAATAAATTAATGAAATATAAAACCCCTTTTGGATATTAATGATACATTTTGAATTTTTATACGTTTTCAGAAAAAAGGAACTTCTTTTTATAAATCTTGGACATAGTAATATTATTACTTTACTGCTGTTCCGAACTAAAGAATCAAGCGATAAGGCTTCTAACCGCAAGGGCTGTGGAGATAGCCTAATAAATTAGAGTTCGATAGAACTTTTTACTTAGGAATCCCCCTCTGCTAAACGAAGTGAAAGTGGGGGTGTTCAATCTACAAAGAATTCTTTTACTTCATAATCCATATGAGTAGATACCTTAACAGAAAAACCCTTATTTTTATCATTAGAGATGTATCCATCAACAAAAACCTTTAAACCTCCCATTTCACCTGAAAATTCAGCATTTGTTATAGTAACATCAACATTTTTTTCTTTCTTAAAATATTCAATTGTAGCCTTCTTAGCTTTATCTTTAATTTCTTGTTGTTCTTGAGACGACATCGCCCATATGGGATTCACTGCATCTATGAATTTTATTACTGTACAAGAACCAACTCCTAAAATAAGCAAAAACGTAACTAATAGTATTTTTTTCATTTGTTATCACCTCTACTTCTATTTTGTAACCCATTATTTATCATCTCTTTCGCTATTCATTTAGTGATCAGACCAGATACCAAGGTTGATTCCAACTGAGGAATAGAAAAAATTACCATTTTTTTATTTTCTTCTATTATAGTATAAAACAGAATAGTAAGCTGAACTATTTTAATTCAACATAATATGTACTAATTGAAAACTAATAACTAAAAAAGAAAGAGAGTGTATGCACGAACTTACACTCTCTCTCTTTCATTTAGTTTGTTTCAATTCTATATGTGTTTGGCTTTTCTAATCCAACTTGAATTGCACCTTTTTGAGTGTATGAAATAAATGAATGTGCCTTAAATTCTCCGAAAGTATCACCTTTAGGACTATGTATAAATAAATGCAAAGAATCTAATCCTTTTCCTTTATATTGCTCTTGAATTTATTTTGTAATTTCTTCCAGATCTTTTTCGGATGTTTTTTCTGTAGTTACTCTAACTTGACGTTGCTCAGTCTTTTTAAACTTGATATCTTTAACTATTTTAAACTCTACACTTTCTTTTGCATTTTTCGCTGGAGCTGGTGACATAACTATCATTACAACAAATAAGATAAATGCTGCTAATGAGAAAAAGAACATGTTCTTTTCCTTACCCTTTTTCTTTACTTTAAATACAATTCCTGCTAGTAACAACAATAAACACGCTACAAAACTAAAAGCACCTATAACCGCCATTAATTACTCCTTCCGTCCAAGCAAATATTCTTTAAATATTCCTCTGCCTAAACTCAATTTAATATTTATAAATCCCAATGTGAAATTATAAAAATGTACAGTAAATATTACAAGTCTACAAAAAACAATTTGTAATTTAGTTGGATTAAACAAAGAGTGGGGTTCTATATTTAATAAGAATCTCGTTAGAGATACACTATATTTTTTTATAAACAATACCAACCTCTCTAAAGTTTGATATAATCATACAGTTATTAATAGCAATTAGGGAGATATAAAGCATGAACGATACAAATATGCCAAAAGAAATAGGAACGGCTAAGCGGACTCCATTCGCTACGATACCGAAGAAAGTCATCGGTATTGGTAAGATTGTAAAAAAACAATCAAAAGTGGAGCGTCCTACATTAACCCAAGACGAACAAGAAATTATTGAAAACAAGTTAATATGTTCATTCCTTTCTGAAGAGAAGATATTGATTACTTATTATAGAGATGGTCATTTGCTTACTAGATATATGACTGTAACTGACATGAATCCGATAAAGAATTTAATAACTTGCACTGATGCATCCTATAACAGAATTTTTCTTGATTTTATAGATATAATCGATTTAAGATAAAAAACATACATTTTTCCAAATATAGCGGGGAATATCAGACTTTGAATTAGAAAATCTGATATTAGGAAACAATACTATGAAGATTATGAGGTCTATTTTTAAAACTTTCTCTTTAATTGGTTCATAAAATCATCTATGGAAATAGCTTGGAATATACGTAAATGAGGAGAATGAATCTCGTACTTTTTATCTGTAATTATAAGGATTGAAGGAAAGAATTTAGAACCTTTCGGTTGCCAGGATTCATTATGCCATTCTTGGCTATGGAAATATAACTCATATCTGTTTATCTTATCTTGCATTATCTTTTTACTATAAACCGAATTTTGAACTTCAATAAAAAATGGGGATCTACGCCATATAGTAAAAGCATCTGGCTCCATATATTCTTTCCCATACTTTGATTCAACTTTGAATAGTTTAGGATTTTCATAATGAACGAGTTGTTTGTATACATCCACAATACCAAGGAAATGAGGGATTTTTTGACTTGTCTTTCTGATAGAGCTTGGCTGCGGAAAATAAATGTATGGGTGCTGCAATACGTTAGCATCAACATGGCCGTCTCTTCTTAATCGTTTCATAACCGTATTACAGCAAGTTACCGCATTCTTTAAGCCTTGAAAATGCAAGTCAATAATATCGTCACGGGACATGCATCTAAATCGATTCAAATCATTCAAAATTCCTTTATCTCTGCTCTTCATCATCTAACACCCCAAATAACGGAATTTCTTCTTGCGATGAATTCTGGAGTATTTTCTCCTCTTTAGACGCGCGATATGGTTCAACAATTTGTTTCGCCTTACTTAATTCCAAATAAGGAGCTTGCACTTTCTTTAATCCATTTCGTTTTAAGATCATTTGGCCCGATTGCTCTAAATGCTCTGAACCAGGAGTACCCATGATATTACTATTAATTGCACTATCACATTTAAAGCCGATTCTTACGGTCATATTGAGCTTTAACTTACCATCTAACACTTTCGCATCCGGCCGCTGCATACTAAGCATAAGAAACACCCCAAGGGATCGGCCGACTGCTGAAATTTTTTCAATTGTAGCCATACACTCTTTTTCATCTTGGAGCATAGCCACTTCATCGATAGCAAGTAGAATATATGGTTTTTGATGATCTGGATTTAATTTGTTGTACGCATCAATATGATCAACCTCATATTCTTCCATAAGTTTTCTTCGCTCTCTAATTTCCTTCCACACCTTTTGAAGCATTATTCTCATTTCAATTTCTTCCATACAAACTTCTTTTACATGCTTCACTCTTCGTAAGAAATGAAATTCAGAGTTTTTTAAGTCTCCAAGATACAAATGCAACGCATCAGGAGACATATATTGGATGAGTGTAGATAGTACAACACGTACCATACTACTTTTCCCGCTTCCCGTTTCCCCCGCTATTAATAAGTGTGGTGTATTGGAATCAACCATATCATACGTAATCGTTTTTCCAAATTGATCCCGGCCAACCACAACAGGAAGACGGTACCCTTTTAATAAGGGCTGCCATTCTTTATAGCGGTACTTGTAAGGTTTTGTTCCAGCATCTGAATGGAAGACATGTAGTACAAACTTTTTCACATCCCCTTCAATGGTAATATTCCGTCCTAATATTTGCTGAAAACAAAACCATTTCTTTTCAATCTTCTGTGGATCTAATCCGTTTGGTATGGTGAAAACATACCTCACACTTTCTGCTGAAGAAGAAACATTGTGGACCTTGGGATAAATAGGCATTTTCCCCCCACGTGTTTGATGTTCCGTATATAAACCTGCTTTTCCGAATACCTCCATAAGCTGATTCCTTAGCCTTTGTGTACGAAGCCACTCCTTTATAATCCCCATTACTCCCTTCCCCCCTTAAAACATGATTACAATACGAACAAATATATATCCAATCAAGCAAACCCCACTAATTCGCGTGCCGTGATACAAAACTTCACTTACAAATTTAGCTGCTGATATATAGTCCTGTCGCACCAAATATTTTTCTAACATGACTGCTCCAATTAAAATCATTCCCATAACTCCTAATCCAATGTAAGTGTGTAATACCTGATCCGGCATATGAAGGAATGCGAAAGGACTTAATGAATTGTATTTACGAATGTTCTTTTCTTTATCTTTGTATGATCGATCCATAAACTCGCGAAAAGGAATTGTTTCTTTCCTAGAACGCATTTAAATCTCCCCTTTATAAACAGAATGAACAAACTAGATGAAATATAGGGTTTATAAGCTTATTACCTTGATAGCATTACTTTGCTAGTTAACGTGGTAGGTACTTTACTAGTCCAAAGGCTAGTTGATTTGGTATCTACTTTGATAACGACCTTGATACATCATATTGTGAAAGGCTTGTACATTATTAACACTTTTGTTTAAAAAAAATGAGCCTTGGCAAAGATAGAATTATACAAGTATAAAAGAATGGGAGTGTAAAAGGTGTTCGGATTAGGAAAACCTTTATCAAAGTTTGGAAAATTTCTTAAGAGGAATGAAATTACTCAAACAGAATTAAAAGAATGGAGCGGAGTAAACCAAAATACAATTAGCCGCATTACACGATCTAATGAGAATAGGCCATCATTAGGTAATGGCCAAAAGATAATTAGAGCTTTAAAAAGAAAAGGATACCGTGTAGACTTTGAAGATTTTTGGATGTAAGAATCAGCTCGATAAATCGGGCTGATTCTTTTTTGAGAAATTTATCATCCTTTTTGACTTTTTAACACGGATTAAATTCAATACTAACCGGAAGAAAATCAAATTCCATGCAGAGGTAAACAAGCCAAAGTTTAACCTTAAACAAAAACACTGGTTAATGTTACTGTGGGTGTTCGAAATTACTACGATGATATCTCGTATCCTCTTTTAAGAAAAAGCTAACTAATTAAGTCTAACTTCTTATTTTTTTACAAAAAAAAAACTCTTTATAAAAGAACATATATTCGTATATAATAAGAACAAACGTTCTAATTATATAAGGAGGCGTAAAGGTGTATGACTACTCAATTTTGCCAAATTGAATTATTTTATGTGTAGATCTTCGTAGCTTTTATGCAAGCGTGTCCTGTATCAAGATGGGCTTAGACCCACTGCATACTAAATTAGCTGTAGTAGGAGATGTGAACAGGAGTGGCTCCATTGTTTTGGCTGCAACACCACCATTAAAAGCACTAGGCGTTAAGAAAATGGCAAAGTTGTATGAAATACCACGGCGTAAAGACATTCTTGTTGTAAACCCAATTATGGGAACTTATATCAAATGCTCAAATTACATAACAAAATTAGCTTTACAATACGTTCCAATTGAGGATTTTCACCAATACAGCATCGATGAATTCTTTATGGATATTACAAATAGTATCCATCTTTTTGCGAATGAGCCTTATGAATTTGCGCTGAAATTCAAACGTGAAGTATATGAGAAAACAAGAATTGAATGCACGATTGGGATTGGACCTAACCCTTTAATGAGCAAGATCGCTTTAGATGTGGAAGCGAAGAAGACAAAAGACTGCGTCGCGTATTGGAAATACGAAGATGTCCCCATAAAATTATGGCCGATACGACCACTTAGTAAGTTTTGGGGAATTTCGAGTAAAACAGAAGTTAAGTTAAATCGAAAAGGAATACATTCAATTGGAGACTTAGCGCAATACCCACTCAAATACTTAAAACAAAGTTTTGGAGTTATTGGTGAAGAATTACATTTACATAGCAACGGCATTGATTTTAGCCGTATTGCAGAAAAATACATACCAGCAACAACTTCTATTGGTAAAAGTCAAATACTCATGCGTGATTACACAATAGAGGAATTCCCAATTATTCTACTGGAACATATCGAGGAAGTTTGTTATCGAATGCGAAGGCAAAATAAACTAGCTCAAACTATCCATTTTTCTATTGGTTACAGCAAAAATTACGCTGGTGGTTTCAGAAAAACTCACACTATGAACCGACCAACCAATTTAACAATGGATATTTATAAGATTTGTACATACTTTTTACATGAGTTTTATACTGGGGAACCCATTAGAACCATCAATGTTTCTTTAACTAACTTAATCAATGAAGGCGAAGAACAAATCTCACTATTCGATAATGTAATACAACGAGAAAAAGAAATACAACTAACTAAAGTAATGAACGAAATACGCACTAAATTTGGAAAGAACAGCATATTACGAGGAATTTCTTATACAAATAGTGCAACAGCAAGATATAGAAACACATTATTAGGAGGACACAAATCGTGAGTGCGAGACGTTATCGACTAAGTAAAAACGTTGGTATTACAACGTTTTTAGCGACAAACGATGACTGTTCTTTAAAGAAATAAGCCAAGGCTACAAGAACAGGATAACTGTTCAGACAAGTGAGAGGAATGAAGGAGTAACGACCTGAAACTCTCCCAGTGAGATTCCCGACAGCATACGTTAGGCATAGCGTGATGTTGGAAGCAGGGTAAAACATGCAATCATTATCCGAAGTACCCTACAGGATAACCGAAAGCCATTCGGAATAATAAACCAAATGGAACTGATAAAGTATTGTATGCTGTCAGCCGACATGGTGAGAATGTGTAAACACTGACGAACTTGCGAATGTACGCCTCGATATTGTGACGGGTTAGAAATGACTCGGAGTCTGAAAATAAGACTTGTCTAATGGATTGGAATAATTCATGTTGTAACAATCCTAACGTTGTTATAGGCAACGGAGCTAGGCACGGGGTATAGCAAGCACCTAAACCGGAGGTCATATGACCTTTAAAACAATGATAGTCTGAACGGAACGTCGAAAGCTACTAACGTTGAGAGAAATCTCTATCGGCGGATATAGTTGAATGCGAAACGGATAACCGAGTGAAGTATTCTCAATAGTAGTGAGAGTAGTGGCACGACCCGAGAAGGTTCTGTAATGGAACTGGAGGAACAGCCACAAGCCTACATTGGAGGAACTGAATTTCCATCTAATCTTGCATGGATTCTGGTAAGACTCAAAAGGTCCCCAAAAATCAATATAAGAGTAGGTGATAGACCATGAATGGCAAATCTAAGCCCACGCTAAAGGATAAGAAACTTAGACACAATGAATACTACGGTATTCAAACTGTCCTAGACGGCTTATACCAAAAAGCAACCAAAGGAAATTCTTTCAATAAACTGATGCCTACTATCACATCAGACGAAAATATACTCCTCGCTTTTCGTAACATAAAAGGAAATAAAGGGAGTAAAACATCTGCCTGTGACAACATAAACATCAAGGATATTGAAAGAATGAATCAGAGCTATTTCTTGAATGAAGTTAAAAGACGCTTTCAAAACTACCAACCACAAAAGGTAAGACGAAAGGAAATTCCTAAGCCCAACGGAAAAACAAGACCTCTGCTCTGGGAATACCAAGTATGTGGGATAGAATTATCCAACAATGTATTCTTCAAGTTTTGGAGCCTATTTGCGAAGCGCAATTTTGTAATAGAAGTTATAGATTCCGTCCGAACCGAAGTGCAGAACATGCCATAGCAGATAGTACAAAAAAGGTAAACCAACAAAACCTTACTTATGTGGTAGACGTGGATATTAAAGGATTTTTCGACGAAGTAAATCACGCCAAACTCATGCGTCAAATATGGACAATGGGTATACGGGACAAACAATTACTCTTCATTATCCGAAAAATATTGAAAGCACCAGTAAAAATGCCTGACGGTACAACAATGTTTCCGACGAAGGGAACTCCGCAAGGAGGTATCCTCAGCCCTCTGCTCGCCAATGTTAATCTTAATGAATTTGACTGGTGGGTTAGTAAACAATGGGAAACATTCAAAGCCCAAAAGGTAAAGCCTAGATACAAAGATGGAATCTGGAGTAACGACAACGTAACATACGTCCTATCCAAAACATCAAAAATGAAACCAATGTACATCGTAAGATACGCAGATGACTTCAAAATCTTCACAAACACACGAAGTAATGCAGAGAAAATATTCGAAGCATGCCGAATGTGGCTAGAAGAACGATTGAAACTGCCTATCTCAACCGAGAAATCCAAAGTTACCAATCTGAAAAAGCAAGAGAGTGAATTCTTAGGTTTCTCTCTCAAAGCTACAAAGAAAGGAAAACGGAAAAACGGGAACACACGATACATTGCAGAAACACATGTATCACTAAAGGCACTGGAAAAGACGAAGCAAGATTTAGCAAAACAAGTGAAAAAAAATACAGAAAACCCCGAACTCTATTGAAGCAATCAAAGGAATTAATTTATACAACAGCATTGTCATTGGCAAGCATAACTATTACAGAATAGCAACGCATGTCAGCATAGACCTCGATAAAATGGGTTTAGAACTCGACTGCATGATGTATAACCGTTTCCCTAAGGCAATAAGAAGAGGAAAAAGCAACACTAATGGATACACGAATATAGGAAAATATGAAGGAAAAGACAAAGGTATAAAACCCTATCTAAAGTCAAAAAGGATGAGGTATCTCATGAGACGTCCTATCCTACCAATCGCCTATATTCAACACAAAAGTCCGTTGATGAAAAAGCAGGCCATTAACAAGTACACCGTAGAAGGACGAGCCTTGATACACAAAAACTTGGCAGACATAACCGAAACAGAACTTAAATGGCTAAGAGAAAATCCAGTCATAAATGGGCAGACAACCGTTGAATACAATGACAATCGAATCTCTCTTTACGTAGCTCAAAAAGGTAAATGTAGTGTGACAGGCGAGAAACTCCTGCCCTGGGATATCCATTGTCACCATAAGCGATTATGGAGTGAAACAAAGGATGACAGCTACAAAAACCTTACCATCATCAAACCAAGTGTTCATAGACTAATACACGCAACCAAGGAAAAAGTCATAAATCAACTACTCAATGAACTTAAACTCACTGAGGAACAGCTAGACAAACTTAACAAATTGCGAAAGCTAGTCAAAAACGAGGAAATCTGTATTGAATCACAAACTGAAGTGGGATTAAATCATGAACAACTAGCGTTGTTTGCTTAGAATTTATCATTATTAGATGGAAAGAACACTACAATATAGGTGGACCGCGGTATGCCGTGAAAGTGGCACGTACCGTGCGGATCGGGGGAAAAGTTAGAGATAACTTCAAAAACTTACCTATCGATATACAACGCTAATATGCCAAAGGGAAGAGGAATGATGAAATGGACGCCATTCGCTGCGATGCCTGAACAGTTTGCTGGTATCCGTGAAATCATTAAAGAAAAAAATAAAATAGCACGTCCAATATTAACATCAGAAGAAAAAGAACTGATTGAAAACTTATTATTATGCTCATTACTTTCCGAAGAGGAAATACTGATTACATATTATGAAGACGGTTATATACTCTCTAGTTATATGACTGTTGTTGATATTGATCCGCTAAATACCGCTGTCATATGTACCGATGCTTTTTATAAAAAGATGACACTACAATTTTCGAATATACTAGACGTAAAATAGAATAGATTTAAATGATCACGTTTGGATTGTTATAAAGGAGTGTATGAAATGCAAGAGAATCAGATAAGAAAGAATACAGTAAGAAAAGTTATTCATAATGATATAAATAACTATCCCTACCTAAATATACCTATGATCATTAATGAAAAAAACGGAATGATTTACGAGGTTTTAAGTGTTGGTTTTCATAATAATGATGCAGCAGCAATAATCACAACGGATGGCTTTGCTACTACTAGAGTAAATACACCGATTGTATCAGTAAACAACAATGATGGTAGCATTCAACTATACCGCTTACCTTTAGAACTGGAATATTGGGTACTTTCTTGTATGCGTGCTGCTTCAACAGGGAAAAATCCATTTCCATGTAAAGTTTCTTTTGGAATCATTGATACTAAATTTCATGTGGAATTCAAGTGAAAAAGGAGCAATATTTTTTGCTCCTTTTTATTTTTAAGGAGATGCTATTCGTCCTTGTGAATAATCTAATTTAATTCATATAACTTTGAATGGATAACTTCTACATCGACATCAAATTTTCCAAGTGTCAAAAGATATCGCTATGTTGCAAGAAATACTCAATCACAGCACACCACAAATCACATTGACTTACATTGGAATCAACAAAGAAGAAAAAGATAACGTTCTAGATATATTTTGTATTTAATTATGGACAAATGTATTCTGTCCAGCAGCGACCTGCCACGTTCCGAGTTCTTTGACCATCACATAAATGGCAAGACTGCCTTGCCCGTTTTCTATTATTGTCCCTTCAGAAGTTGTCGGGTATTGCCTAATATGTGTAACAGCTACACCCGAACGCACAAAGTTAATGCTTTCAACTGTATAGGAAGCATATGAGTTGCGAAGTGGTCCTGCCAAGATAATCTTGTGTACTTCATTGATTTGCTTCCAACCTGATAGCCGTTCACCAAGCACATTTACCCATGTAGCGTCTGAAGTAAAGTGACGATCTAATTCATCCGTATCATGTTGATTAAATGCAACCTCAATCTCAGTAATCGTTTGTTGAATGGCTTCAATTTCTTCCTACTGATTCTCTTTTAAACCGTGAACTTTAGACTTGTTAGACATATTCGTTTCTCTTCCTATGTTAGTTTGATATCTATAGTTTATTCAAGTAAAGTTTTAATAACATCCAACAATAGTAGTATCTTTCTAAAGGGGAATTCATACCACGGTAGGATGGTAAGAATTCTCCTTGTATATTATATACATGTCATGTTTACATAACTTCACTTATCAGTAGTCCATGTATTTAAAAATCTCAAAAAGTCCCTTCAGATCTTCTGAAGAGACTTTTTATTCATAAAACTATTAGAAAAGTTACTTAAAAGATTTTTTCCAATTTGAATAATAATAAATGAACTGAATTAATAAAGTTATTACTGCAATGCCAGTAAAGGTTACAAAATAAGTTAATCCCAAATCTAATAAATATATTACTATTAGCGTGTTAACTACAAGAGGAATTGATGCTAAAACATTATAAAAACGTTTTTTATAAAAAAGATGATCTTTTTCATTAATATAATTATCGACCATAAAAATCCTCCTTTTTCTTTTCTGAACTTCATGTATATTCACATTAATGCAACTCCTAAATTTTACCACATCGTGAGGTGTTATTAACATAATTATCGTTAGCAAGAAAAAGACTAATTCCTTTTCATATATTCAAAAATTATATTTAGTTACAATATGAACTTCATTTTATTATAGTTAATTGATCCTAAATATAAATATACGTCTTTCGTAAGAATCCGCCATTCTTCACTATTTACCTATACTTATTTTTTACTAATTTATTATGATGTAGATATTTATTTAAAATTATTTATACGAAATAAATAAAATGGATTTTTTAGGAAGAAAAAATGATATATCATTCTGTTTTCTTAATTCACATAATTTTCAAAATTAAAATCTATGGATGTTAATATTTGTTATATAATATACTTGTCAAAGCATTACCCCTGTAAGATAGTTTATTTCACCTTTTGTACATTATCTAAAAAAGAACTTGTAGTGATTTCTGCAAGTTTTTTTGTCTTTCTGGTTCTGGTGCAAAAATTCCATGAGATTTATTTAGTAACAGTCTCTGAGAGAACTTCCATATTAAAAAATGCGATATCAAGGAGTAAAGACTTCTATTAGTTTTTGCTCCTTTTTTAAAATTTGGAAATAACTTATATGGTAAAATTTGATCATTTTCTGCCTGTGTTACTCCACAATCGCGCCCTTTAATGGAAGATCGTTTAATAAGTTTCTGAGATATACGTCTGCTATGTTATTGCAAAAAAGTCCCAGTATGTTAAAAGCATTATTTCACTTCTTATTAATAATCTTCAAATTTATTAACTACTAGTTAGAGGCTACTAGTAAATCTATGTAAGAAGAGGTGTGATAAAGTATGAATCCATCATTAGCCTGAAAGTTAAGAAAGGAGACAGTCAAGTTCAACCTTTTACCTTCGGTTCCTAATATTTAGAGCTTTAGGCTGATAAAGTTCGAATCTAAACTAAAGGTTAATTACTTCCTTAATTCAGTAAAGCTCTGGACAAAAAACTCCCGAAATTTACGTTCCGCCACGGACATATAGCGCCCTTCAAGCCATGCGATTTGATAGGTACGCTGACAAATAGGATTATCAATATGCACTAAATGAAATGACGTCTCTATTTTTTCTATTAAGGTTTCCGGCATAAAAGCAATACCAATTCCCATACGGATGAAATAACTTACTGCAGAATGTTCGTCAACTTCACATATAATATTCGGAGTAAATCCTGCTTTTTGACAAAATTCATCCGTCATTTCTCGGAATGGATTCCCTTGCTTTATACAAATAAAAGGATCATTAGCCACTTCTCTCAAGTCTATGTTGCTCCGATTAACAAATCGATGTGTATGAGGAACAGCTAGTAAGATTTTTTCAGTGAGAAAAGACAATCCCTCTATCCCCGTCTGCTCAATAGGAGGGAAAGTGATACAAAAATCGATATCTCCATTTCGGAGCTGTTGCACCTTTTCCCTCTCTGAAGCTTGAGTGATTTGAAGTTTGATATCAGGGTGTAAGGATATAAAAGTACCTATTACATCAGAAAAGCATTTATGAGTTGTTGTTGCTAAAGAAACACGCGCTCTTTCCATTCCCGCAAGATCTTCAACTTCTCTTCTGCCCTCTTCAAGCAACATGAGTGCCTTTTCTACTTTCTTTAGATACGCTTTTCCAAATGAGTTGAGTCGAATCCTCCTTCCTTGGCGATCAAATAATGGTACACCCAAATCCTCTTCCAACCTAGCGATGGTTTTGCTGAGAGCAGGCTGCGCGATGCGAAGCTCTTGCGCAGCCTGCGTCATATGCTCCAACTTAGCGACTTTTAGAAAATAATGCAGTTGCAGTAGTTCCACGTTCCTCACTCCTTTGTTCATATACTCGAGTATATAAAGAGATATATTAAAATGTCTTTTTATTTATTAATAATCAATTATAGAATAAAACATGTAAGCACTAAAAGCTTTCAAAGATTTTAAAGGATTATACTGTTTTGATTATGAGTATTTTTTCTTAACTACTTCCCATTTTGGGAGGGCATTTTTAAAAAGTGAATATAGGGATGAAGGTATTATACCTATAGAGAGGAAGTGGAACCTTTGAAACTAAACCATATCAATCTAACGGTCACTGACGTTAACGCTGCTCGAAAGTTCTTAGAGAAATATTTCAACCTACAAACTAAGAGCACGCATGGCGATTCATTCGCTGTACTATTAGACGAAGATGGATTATTGCTCGCTTTAATGAAAGGTACTCAGGTCAGTTATCCGAAGTCATTTCATATCGGTTTTTCACAGGAGAGCGAAGAACGGGTGAACGAGATCTATCAACACTTGAAGAATGATGGATTTGATGTAAAACCGCCAAAAAGGGCCCATCGCTGGACATTCTATGTTAAGGCCCCGGGTGGATTTACCATCGAGGTTCTTAGTTGAATGAAGACATTCAATGATCGTTCAGTAGCAGAACATGTCAATTCGTAATCCTGAGATTACATTTTAAAATAATGTAAAGGGATGATTATCTATGAATAAAGATCAGACGATTCGATCAATTAATCTTTTCAAACAAGAAAAAGAGATTTTAAATTTCGCCTGTCTGGGTGGTAAAAAGTTTAATTACCTAATTCATGCTCAATTCCGCTCCACCATAAGCTGGAACCCCTACCCTTTAAGGAGGGATATAGCATGAAAGCCGCTGCAATTTCTACTTCTGGTCCTCCAAATGTTTTGAAAGTAATGGAATTTGATAACCCTCATGCTGGTGCAGGGCAAGTTCGGGTCCGGGTTAAGGCTGCTGGAATCCAGCCGTTCGATTTGGCGGTGCGTAGCAGTGGCTGGGCACCACCCGGTTTGGCGGTGCGGTATCCACAGATTCTCGGTAACGAATTCGCAGGAATTATTGATCAAGTCGGGGATAAAGTTACAGACTTCTCTATCGGCGATGAAGTACTTGGATGGGCTTTACTGGCCTGCTATGCAGAATATGTGGTGGTTAGTGTTGACCAGATTGTGCATAAGCCACAGAGTATGCCTTGGGAGGAGGCTGGTGCAATAACAGCTTCTGGTCAAACCGCTCACACCGCATTACAGGAACTTGGTGTTGACAAGGGAGACACCATATTGATTCACGCTGCAGCTGGTGGAGTTGGTACATTCGCTGTACAACTGGCCCAGACATGGGGAGCAACTGTCATCGGTACGGCCAGTGAACGCAACCATGATTACCTTCGATCACTGGGTGCGATCCCTGTCACTTATGGAGACGGCCTTGCTGATAGAGTTCGTGCTCTAGCACCGGATGGCGTGGACGTAGCCTTTGATGCCGCTGGGGACGATGCTCTGCGCGCATCGTTGGAGCTTGTCGAAAACAAAGACCGAATCGGCACAATTGTTGCTTTCGACCTTGTAGAGGAACTTGGTGTTCGCCCTATACGCAGCCAAAGGTCTGTGGATCGGCTTGCTCAGCTGGTAGAACTTTACTCCAAAGGGAAATTGCACATCCACATCAGGAAGTCATTTCCGCTACACCAAGCCGCAGACGCACATCGAGAGATCGAAAGTGGCCACGGCCGAGGAAAAGTGGTTCTTACAATTGGCTAAAGCGTACTACGGAAATGGATTTGGGGAATTTACGAAGAGGCTTCTCCCACTATTTGGTAGAAGCCTCTTTTTATTACTTTTTAATTTAATTCTTTTCTTATTCCCAATATCATCCTTACACTTTCTATACGTTTAATCTCCTTTTGGTTTATAACCTTCAGCTGTAAAATGACAATAACGTTATTTAATTTCAATATCTAAAACACGTATAACCCCGTTCTGACTTTAAGAAGGGGTTAAAATAAAGTCTTTTAATTTTTGATGTGAAATACTTTACTACACTTAAAAATGCAACAATAAAGTTGTTTAAATCTAAGTGTTATTGTACAAACGTGCTCTATTCTAAAATAGTCCTTTACTATTACCTCGTGAAACCCTTTTCACTTTTCTTGTTCTTTTCGTCTCCAGAGTAGTAGCAGAATTTCGAACAATTGAGGTAAGCATCACATAACTCGAGACAGCTGCAACTGCATATCTGCATAAATAATCGCTATCCTCCACAGTGCAACTTACCAAGCCTCGGTGAACTGTGAAGTTACGTTTTTCTAGTCGAACCCAGAACCTCTAAATAATGCTGATTGTACATAATCCCTAAGATGTTCCCAAAGGGATCGACCACGGAAGCAGTAATAAAACCCTCGCCACGCTCTGTGGGTGCCTCGTATTCTTTCGCTCCCATAGACAGCAGATTTTTGAAAGTTGCTGTTACATTATCGACGTGCCAGTACACTACAGCACCGGCCGGTCCGGTCGCTGGACCATCGGGCGCATAGCGGCTATCAATCAGCCCCAGCTCGTGCTGGTAATCGCCAAGACGAAACTCGATATATCCTGGACGTTCGAAGTAAGGTTCGATGCCCAACAGTTCGGCGTACCACTTCTTTGCTGCTGCTAGATCATCCGTCCAAAAACTGACTGTGGTTAATCCTCGTAATGTCTGTGTGTCACTCATATTCGATTTCCTCCTTAATGTTGAGTAGTACGTCCCGATGCTATACTAAATAACAGCTTCTGAATTAACTTCGATTTACTTATGAATATTCCTTTCTATTATTCAAGAAAATGTCCCTTTAACCGAATAATATGACTGACATTTTTAAACACCTTTATTGTAAATGTAACAATTTTATTTGTAATTAAACAATTGTATTATTACTTAACATCAGCTTTTAACGTTTTATTTGTGCTACTTCGTTTTTTTGGAAAGAATCCAGTAATCAATAACGCTATTATCCATGCCATTATGAGCATTATATTTATTCTATTGCTTACACTTAAACTTAAAGTACTCCACATGTAGGTGCGACAAAACAAGTACAGAGCAATATTAAAAAGTAGAAGCGTTCTAACTCCAACTCTGATGTAAGGCTTTTTCTCGTGCTTCAAAATGAAAGTTCTTTTCCCTTTGTTCAAACTAATTACAAATAGTAGCAAGTATATACCAAGTGTTGCCCCAATAACAACGGATATAATAGCATTGATTTTTCTTTGCTCTTTGAAGGCGAAGTAACTTTCAGGGAACTTCCCAGTCTCGTATTTTATCCATTCGTGGTAAATATCCTGCCTTAAGTCTTTACCATTCTCACCATTCGTGAGAATGATTAATCCATCCTTTGTATTCGGAATGTAGCCATAAAAGGAATGCCACCCTCGATTATCACCAGAATGATACATCATTTTCCATTGATTAGATAACTGAATCTCAAATATACCTAAACCATTCTCGCCTAATACCGGATTTTGCATTTCCTCCACACGTTCACTTTTGATAACACCATACCCCTTACCTTTATGATCATTAGTGTCCATACTTGCAAGTATGAAAGTCATCATATCCGTAACATTTGTTTTGAGACCTGCAGCAGCCTGTTCTGTATATTGATAATTCGGTATTTCCTGTCCAAAGTATCCATACGCCTTCGAAAGATTAGAATTCTCCAAATTTTGTCGGAATGAGCTAGATTTCATCCCTAATGGTTTCATAATTTGTTCCTCCATGTAACGGTCAAAGGGTTTCCCAGTCACCTCTTCAATAACAAGCTGTAAAATCGTATAGCCAATTCCAGAGTATATCGCTTCTGAACCAGGTTTCTTAATTATTTCAACCGGATCATTATGCCATCCTTTCCCAGACAGTGATTCTTTAATAGAATCAAGTTGTTCTCCAGGTATCACTCCTAAATACCCTTTATGTGTGGGTAATCCTGCCGTATGGCTTAGTAATCTTCTTATCGTGACTTCATTATTATCGAACTTCGAATTTGGTAATTTCCATTTGTTTAAATACTTGTCAACCGGATCATCTAATGATAAAAGTCCTTCGTCTGCAAGATGTAGAACTCCCCAAGCAGTAAGACTTTTGGACACCGAACCCGCCTGAAATAAAGTATTATCATTCACTTCTTTTCTCTTCTCTTTATCTGCATAACCATAATTAAGTGTATAAGCAATACGCCCATTATTTACAACTCCTATTGCAACCCCTGGTACATCATAGTTCTCCTGCCATTTAGGTACTTGCTTATCCATCTTTTTCTTAAAGTTTTCTATGCTCCTATCAGCCAATATGTTCGATTCTGCCCTTGCTACTTTCGTGGAAGTCAATTCACTCATAATGAATATGAAAATAAATATGCATACAACATTTTTAAGAAAACTAGATGTTCTTTTACTTTCCTTCATCCATCCCACTCCTTTTTTCAGAATTTTCTATCCGCTAACCAGGTTATCTTATTCAAACATCCAATTCTATCGATTTCTATTACATAACCTTACAAATTCGTAATAAACATCAACATCACTAATCGCTTTCCATCATCAGTAGATAGTAGTACTTATTTTTGCGGAGCATTATGACCATTAAAAATAAAAATAGAAGCCGGTCTCAATTAAGAGAACTGGCTTCTATTTGGGTAAAACTTCTTTTCACTTTACTTCACACATATACAGAGTCTTCACTTATTTATTCTACATCGTGCTTACATACTTGATAAATTCATCTTCATTTACAGGTTTACTGTAGTAATAGCTCTGAATTAGATGGCATGCATTATTTTGTAATACTTCTAATTGTTCTTTCGTTTCTACCCCTTCTGCTATCACTTTCATGCTTAAAGTATGAGCCAGTGAAATAATGGTATGAATAATTTCATTTCCATCAGTAGAATTTTCAATCCTATTAACAAATTCTCTTGGAATTTTTAAGGTATCAATTGGATACAAAGGAAGATATGCTAATGAAGAATATCCTGTACCAAAATCATCAATTGATAAATGTACGCCATATAATTTTAATGCTTTTAACTTCGCTAACGTTTCTTTTTCATCTACCATTGCTATCCGCTCCGTTAATTCTAAATCGATCGAACTAGCAGGTACCCCTACTTCTTCTATGGTAGATATGATTGTTTGAACAAAGTTCTTCTGTTCAAACTCGATAGCTGATAAATTTATCCCCATTTTTAGATTTGCATAGCCCGCAGAATGCCACTTTTTTAATTGTTGACACGCTTCCTGTAACGTCCATTTTCCAATTGGAATAATTTGCGAAGTTTCTTCCGCAATAGGTATGAACTCAAAAGGTGAAATAACTCCCAGCTCTGGATGTTGCCAACGAATTAAAGCCTCTGCACCAATAACCTTACTGGTCTTACTATCAACTTGTGGTTGATATAGTAAAAACAACTCATTATTTTTTAATGCATTTGGTAAATCTTGTTCTAATTTTAATCGTCTTGTTATTTTTTTGGATAATGTCTCGTCATACATGCAAACAGCATTATTACCTTCTTTCTTAGCACTATACATAGCAATATCAGCATGCTGTAAAAGTGTAGTGGTATTTATTCCTCCAAACGGATATACTCCTATTCCTATACTAAGGGATAAGTAAAAACTATGTTGATTTACTACAAATGGTTCTTCAGTTATACGAAATAGAGTTTCACACAAATCCAATAGCTGTTGCTCTGTATGGTTATGGACTATAATTGCAAACTCATCTCCCCCTATTCTCGCTAGAGTTATAGCCGGTGATAGACATGCCCTAAGACGTTTGGCAATTTCTTTTAAAACACTGTCACCAATTGAATGTCCAAGTGTATCATTAATCGTCTTAAAACGATTTAAGTCTATATATAAGAGTCCAAATTCAACCTGATTTTATATGCACGCTTAATGGATTTTTCTAATTCTTGCTGGAAGAATATTCGATTTCCAATCTCCGTCACTGTATCATGGAATGCTAGATAGTTTATCTCATCCTGCTGTTTCCTCATTTTCGTAATGTCTTTTACCATTACATAACTCCCAAAAGTTTGTCCTTCTATCATAATAGGAACAATGGTGACATACCAAAAATGTATGTCCTTCTCATTATTATTTTTCACACGTAACTGTAGCGAAGCCGAACTACATCGTTTACCTTGCTTTAGAGCTGCTTCCAACTCAGATTTATCTTCATCTAAAAAAATAGAGACGCATTCTTTACCTATTAATTCAGCACTGCTTTTTCCTAATATCATACTTCCAGCCTGGTTTATATTTAATACGATGCCATTTGGATCAATCGTTAAAATAGGATCTGGATGATACTCATATAAAGACTTAAATCTCTCTTGATTTTTGACCAAATCATTAGATTTGGTGATTAAATCAGCAGTTCTTTGAGATACTTTTTGTTCTAGTTGAGTATTAAACACTTTTAACGTTTCGGTTAAATCTCTGTTTTGCATTCGTACGATAGTATGACGAATCAGCACAAATACAAATGCAATACAATTTCCAGTAATCAGTGTAGATGAAGAAGTTTGCTCCTTAAAAGTAAAACCAATTAAGATTACAACTGCAAGATAAGGAAATATGACAAGAAGTTTCTTTCCAAATGTCGGATTGATAATGAAATAATTCCTTCTAGAAGATGCATTTTTTGGTATAGTAGCAGCAATGGCGATGAAGAAAAGGAAAACCCTATAAAAACATCTTAATAATGTGACTATACGGTCTGATAAATCATCTTGTAAGTAAAAATACAAGTAGTCCGTAATAGCCAATCCAGTTAATACTAGGATAAAAATATATAATTTACTTTTTGCATTAAAAATAGCTGGTCGAAAGATAAGGCTAATACCAAGTAAGAGAAGCAATAAATCTATAATCGGAAAAATAAATGAAAGAAAAAAATCTCCGACTGATAAGAATAAGATGTTTGCAGAAGGTTCATTAAATAGGTACCACTCTAGTGTAAAAATAGCAGTAACAACAATACATAAATCACAAAGTAAATAAGCTTTTTCCCACTTGTTACATTCCATAAAGATTTTATAAAAGAACGCAAAGAGAAAGAAGAATAAGAAAAACAACAAAAACACATCAGATATATTAAAATTTTGTATTGGTAATTCTACATTAAGTACTTGAAAAGCGGATATAAAATTCCCTATCAAGAAACAACCTACTGCAATTGTAATGCAAACCCAGAAGACTCCAAATTTAATTTTTCTGGATAATATAGAGTAAAGTAATGAGATAAATACAGTAGTTTCAACAACTAAGGATGATAGTCGGATATTAATATCAGATACAAAATAATGATTCGGAAAAACAAATAAAAATATAAAGCAAAAGCTTATATAGAATATTAGAGCTATTGTTAATAAGATAAATTGAAAATGTGAATGTTTGAGCAATATATTCACCTTCTTAAGTATTTCTTCATTTTTTATTAAATTTGTTTCAAATTATTATTCATATTATGACCATTTCAAAAGATTTCTTTCAAAATAAAGGTAACAAGTTGATTGAATTAATTGTATACTGCCTATATGAATCATATAGCTTAACTATTTTTAAATTGAAATTTTACGCAAAGATGATGGATGTAAGTGTGCCTCTATCTATTTTTTATAATCTTGAACAAGGACAAGAAAATCTAAACTATGTAGACATGAGAGTACTTACAAAATTTCTAATAGTAACTATATATAGATTTTTGTTCATAACTTTCCATAGTATTCATTAAGGACGCTAACTAAAACACCGACTTATTTATAATTCTTAATAAGTCGGCGCTAGTATACACTATAAAACTAAAAAAACATTTCAGATAACAAATCTACACTTTAGTAATTTATTGCTTCCACAATTTTAACGAATTCCCCGAAAGAATCCTCCTTCCTCAAGCGTGTGAAGGGCGTAATCCAACAGTAGGTGGGAGCTGATTTTCGATTTGGCATATACAAGTTCAATGTGCAAATATCATTTTAGTGGTTTTCTCCGGTTAGCTTGGTAAACATAAATGGCTAGTGAAATCATTTATCCCCATTTATAGTTTCCTCTATAAATTGCTTATTCCTAGAATTACTAAATTTCCTTTTACTAATTACAACCTATATTCAGATACATTATTTCCTTTCCATTCATAATAATCTAAAATCCCTTCATAAATAGCTTCTGCGGCAATTTGTCTGCCGTTTGCCGTAGATAATTTACTGTAATCGATACCATTATCTATAAAAGCAAGCTCCGTTAACACAGCTGGCATATCATTTTCTCTTATAACGTGAAGATCTCCATGTTTAACACCCCTATCACGTGTTTGAAGAGCATCCACTAAACGTTTTTGAATTTTTTCCGCTAAAACATGACTTTCTTCCACATGAGGATTTGTTTTTTCGAATTCAGAAGATTTATAGTAGTATGTTTCTGTTCCTTTTGCATTACCATTAAAAGCATTTGCATGAATGCTGATAAAGATATCACCCTGATTTTGCTTAGCAAATTTAACACGTTCCTGTAAAGAACTTTTTTGATCATGCCCTGGTCTAGTATCAGACTCACGAGTTAGTAAGACTGTAAATGGTGAATGTTTTTCGAGCAATTGTTGTAAGCGTAAGGAAGTGTCTAATACGATTTTACTTTCAGGCAATCCCTTTGTAGGCTTTCCAGGATCTGCACCACCATGTCCAGGATCAATAATTATTGTTTTATTTTCTAAAGGGTTTTTCGGACTATGTTGAAGCATATCTGTTTTTGCAGTTAGTTGTGCGGCTTCAGCACGTGTTATGAATCTATTTGGTTGCCAACCGTTATCTGTCCCAACTGAAATTTTCAAATCAATTAAAGTATTTGCGAACTTTTCACCCCAATGTCCTTTTAAATCTTCAAATTTACTTTGTCCATTGCTAGTGTTTATATTTTGTAGTTTATATGCATTCACTAGCATGGTAGCCATAGCAGCACGAGTAACTTTTCCAGAAGGATTGAATACTCCATTTCCTTCACCTTTAACTATCCCCGCTTTTTCAGCAGCAGCAATATAAGAGGTTGCCCAATGATTTTGAGAATCTTTAAAAGAAGGTTTTGCATTTGTATCAACTTGTATACCTAGGGCTTTTGTCATAATTGTTGCCGCAGAAGCTCTATCTAATGTATCGCTTGAACCAAAAGTTCCATCTGGATAACCACTTAATACTTTTTTATCAACTAAATAATTAACGGATTTGTCAGCCCATGCAGGAACATCTGGGAATTTGTGAGTATTTGCAAATACACTAGATGAGTAGGATAGTAGACTTCCAGCAAGAATTCCTGTAGCAATTAATTTGTATTTCAAAATTTAACACCTCTAAAAAATTATTACACGTAGGTAAATATATCATTTATAGCTAAGCTTATAAGTAATACGACCTAGCTTAAAGAATAAATTAGATTTTTTATCACTATATTACATATAAATAATATTTAATTAATTTAAACTATTATTTCGAAAAAAATCCACAGACATACACTTATAGTAAGAGACTATTCGATATATTTACCAACGTTGTGTAACCAGTATAGTTACTTATATACACGAGTGTCAATTAAAAAAAACTTACATTTCTGTAAGATAACCAAGTTAATAATATAGTAAGTAATTATTAACAAAAAACCGCCCCTTTCTTTATTATACAACCCGTCCAATAACAACCACTCTGCATCTCAACTATTATTTCGAAAGCGCGATTCTTGTCTTCTTCAAAGATCAATACCGTGACCTTTTCTTCTTTGCTGTCTATAAGATTAATCTACAAAAAACACAGATATAGTCTCAATTTCCCGGTAAAATTTTGATATGATACTATTTGCTAAATAATATCTTTGGAGAAGATGAGATGCGATAAAATAATGAATGTTCATATATAAGAGAACGAGCAAATAACTCATTTACTAATTAGATTACCTTATATCGGTATTTGATGTATGCAAAATTACATATCAATCTCTATTGAAAACCATTATCGTTGTAACTATAATAGTTTCAGGTGTTGGTATTTTCATTTCTTTTTCAAATTTCACAACATATTAAAGGAGGAATTAGCATTATGAAAAAAGTTATTTTAGCAGGGGCACTAGGGATTGGAGTACTGTCAGGTATGAATTTACTAGGGGCAGAAGCACCAAAAGCGAGTGCAGCAACTACGAATTTAGAAATTCAAGAAGTTACAAAATATTACTCTATGAGTTCTTATGAAGTCTCTCAAAAGGAATCATTTAATCTAAAAAAAGGAGAAGAACTTACAGTCTTTGCACAAAATTCAGGGTTCCCAATTTCTTATACGGTCTTTGATGCAGATAACCAAGTAATTGGCACATATAATGCTAATTCACCATATGGTCGCGTATTCAAAGCACAAAAAAACGGTAATATTTCTGTACAATTTCAAGCAGGTGCAAATTCTTCTTACATGAAGAAGATGAATTTCACAGCTAAATTTGCTGTTTCTAAACTTAACTAACAATAAAAATTTAATTATTCTCTTTAAAAAAATTAAAAAGGTATATCCTTTCAATAGGATATACCTTTAACTTTAGTGAATTTTATATTGACCTGATAATTGTTCTTGCGCCATACGAACTAAGCGTTTTGTAATTTCTCCACCTACTGAACCATTTGCTCTTGCTGTTGAATCTGGTCCAAGTGTAACCCCAAACTCCTGAGCAATTTCATGTTTCATTTGCTCAATAGCACTTGCTGCAGCTGCTATTAACATCTCGTTTGAATTATTATTTTCACGAATTTGCATTTCTTACACACCTCCATTTATTTTGGTAATATCATGCTCTTTTTCCAGTAAAATATACAAAAAATATTCCTTTATCCTTATAATTTATTGGCCTCTCTAAAACATTCTGTCCCCTATTGTACGTTTTTATTTCTCAACAAAATCAACTGAATATTCAACTTATTTTAGTTTCATTCTCAATACAGCTCTGATAAGATATGAAACATAACGAAATATCCCTTATTTGACACCTGTACCTCCCCGTACAGGTTTTTTTATTCTATTTTAGATTTAGCAGATACCTCTCATTTTCTATCATGATGACAAACACAACACTTTTCTTATTCCTTTTAAATTATGTGATTGTTAATAAATTATTTAATTCATCATCCGTAGAAAAACCGAAATCTAAGTTCAGATTTCGGTTTCTTTTAAATAGGTCATGAACGGCTTCAATGCCTTTCAAGGTTCGGAAATCATAACGAAAATTTTAAAATCCTGCAGATTTAACAGGACATCGCCTTAACTGTCTATGATCTTGTTCTATAAGATTGTTCAAATAAGCTCGAAAATTAATTTGAGCAAAATGAGATAGACATTTTTGATATTGAACGTGAGTCTATACTGTAATAACATGCTGAACACTCTAAGCAAAAGAGTATATTGTATCTACAAATCATAACTCTCATTAAATAGTAAATTCAAATAAATTAGGCACGTGGAAAACCACCTTTTGTTACCTCTCCTTTGACCTGCTTTAACGTCGCTACTATAAGAAAGCTAACAATCACTAATAAGAGCCATGAACTCACCTTCCCTAGATGAACGAGACTCCATGTATCGGTTTGGTTTGGGTATTGCCAAGCTCCAAAGAACGTTGCGATATTTTCGGCTATCCATATAAAAAATCCGATGAGCACAAAAGAAAGCGCGAGTGGCATACGGTAACGAGTTCCATTAACCTCGTATGTGACCCATGATTGCCAAAAAACAATAATTACAAGTCCAGATAACCACCAACGAACATCAATCCAATAATGGTGAGTGAAAAAATTCAAATAAATTGCAAATGCAAGAGGTACAACTATCAAAAATGGTGGCCACTTAACCAGTTCAACCTTTAATCTTCTCCACGCCTGACAAAGAAAGCTCGCCACACTTGCATACATGAATCCGCTATACAAAGGCACTCCAAAAATTTTGAAATATCCTTCCTCTGGATAAGACCAGGATCCCATATGTACCTTAAAAAGTTCAAGAGCAAGTCCAATAAGGTGGAACAATGTGATAACCTTTAGTTCATCAAGTGTTTCCAGCCCCGAGCTCACCATCCACCACTGCATCAGAAGACAGATGATAAGTAGCCAGTCATAACGTGGCAGGAAGGGAAGTGGCAGGAATTTTGTAAAAGCCAAAGAAGCAAAAATAACGAGAGGAAACAAACATGATAAGGCCTGCTCCCAACCAAAACGTACGAGTTGTTTTAGTGCTCTCATGATTTATGCCCCCATTTTCGAATGGTTAAATTCATAAGTAACTCCCCTTTTATAAAATCACTGAAAAAGAAATCTTTCTTTTCCTTTTAATGCTAAATGTCCCCACTTCATTAATCTTGGGTGTCTTCATCAATTCGATATTCTAAAATATCTCCGGGTTGACATTCTAATGCTTTGCAAATTACCTCTAAAGTTGATAGCCTAATAGCTTTTGCCTTTCCATTTTTCAATATAGAGAGGTTAGCCATAGTAATTCCCCCCTCCGAAAGCTCCGTTACGCTCATTTTTCGTTTTGCTAACATCACATCAATATTAATAATAATTGTCATATCCTCCACCACAGACCGTCAAATCATTTTCTGATTTTATGTTAATCGCTTCATGTAGAAGCCGTTGGAGGATAGTAGCAAAAACGGCGATAACCAACGAAGCAAAAATGATGAGGAGTCCCATTAATGCAATAGGAAGGTCAACTTTCTTCGCTATAAAATGAAAACGTGGCAAATTTAATACATACAAACCACTGATTGTAATCGCATAGCACTTTATGTTCTTTAACACTTTTATAGATAATTGCAAGAACGTTGTGTTCTCGTCAATGTAACGTAAAAGATTGAAAGCCTGATAGAGAGCAAAGTAAAAAGGTATAGCCGGTCCATACTTCACCATGAAAACGAGATATTTCATTGGAGCAATATTTGGATACAATTTTGCTGCGAAATTCAACATATTGGGGCACTAATAATATACATAAGTCAAGAATTGTTAGTCCTATAAAAAAACAGCTATCTTTAAAAAGAGCGTTGATACTCGTTTCATAAAAGCACCTCACTTAATTAGTGTGAATTTGATTTTAACACCATATTTATTGTTTATCAATAAATAATTATTTTTTTAAATTATATTTTTATTGATATGAGAATGTCTTTTAATTTCAGACAAAGAGAAAAAGCCTTTCTCATTACAAAAGAAGGCTCTCTCTTTCAACTATTTTCTTTTTCTTCCCTTAACAACAATTAAGACGCTAAGCCGATCACGGCAGCGTCTTAAATAGTAAATTTATTCGCAACTAATTTACAATCACATTTACTTGTTTTTTTATTTTCAAACTCCATTCTTCTTGTGATAAGTATCCTTGCTAGTCATGAACTGAAATGAGCTACCAGGAATATAGTATTTCTTACACTTCTTTTTTCTTTTCTCTCTCTCCTTTTCTTTAGCAATTTTCTGTAAATCCACTTTCCATTATCTTAATAAATCTTTTTTTCGCATCGGACTGTGTTCCCCTTGAATTGAATTAATCACCCAAGATATATATATTTAATCCAATTGTCTATCTTATTTGTATTACTATTTATTCTGTAATTTATATATAATAAAAGGACACCCGTTATGGTTGCTTAACTTTTCTATCGTTAAATAAAGTCAACATCATCTTCATTAATACTTTTAATAACAACGACATTCCTACTTTCTATTGGAAGCTTCGGCTTTTGTTTTCTTTTTATAACTGAAAATTCACCCTACTCATTTTCAGTTAAATCGCTTCAAAGTCTTTCATTATAATATATTGGTACTTTAAATACATTTTTACTTTATTTGGATATGTACAATTACATAAAAATATGTATTATTTGGTCTAAAAAAGTCTTTTCATGTCGATTCATGTAGATTAAACTTTAAATATAATGGTTTTATGTTTTTGCTTCACCCTCTTCATAGGAGAAATGAAGGGTTGTTGTCATTTTCGTAATAGTAAGCACTTACAAAACGTCCAATCATTTCGATATGTAATATTTCATAAAACATTGTTGGTTTATTTTTTAAAATATTCAGGGGAAATAGATCCAATGCAACAGAATAATTTATCAGACAGGGAGAAAATGATCGTATGTATCCAAAATTTATTGATAAAATAGCGTTTTCGAAAGCGCATAAAGAGTTATTAATTAAACTGTATAATAAAGAAATTTCAAGAAGCGAGTATAATCAATTGGTAGATGTTTTTTATCGTCCACAACAAAAATAAATATGAAGTACATGTTTATTTTTTTATGTCTATTATAATAAGAAAGTTTGTTTATATCATTTTTGGGGCAAGCTCATCTGCTAGGTTGGTAGGTATGTGGCGGTAGCCCTACTTCAGAATGTTATCTCAAATTTCTTGACACATTGTTTTTCATAGAAATCACGTCACTTCAAAAGGTGTATCCTTTGATACACAATGGTGATATTCAGTCTTTGTACAATTGGATTTTTTAAGTAATGTAGTAAAAATAATGAATGACACAGCGAAAATATATAACTATGTATTATTTGTATTTATCTTGCCAGCAATAATTTATTATTTATAAGCTTCTTATCAAGAAGGGAAAAACACTAGCTTAATGACAGTGTTTTTTCCCTTATAATCTACGGAGCAATATATATTATTTAGGAAAAAACGGGGTTAGTATGCTTAAAAAAAATAGAATATGCACAATTATATCGATTATAATACCGATTTTATTGATTTTATCCATTGTTAATGTTGCATACAAAATTATTTTAACTGAATTTTTTGGAGTCTCTATACTTTTACCTGTATTTCTTTGTCCAATTGGATTTATTCTAGCTATATTTTCCTATCAAGTAGATAAAAATAGCAGAGCGAAAATCGGGATAATATTAAATGTGGTAGTATTTTTGATTCCTTTTATTTGGGTAATTAGAAGAATTATGTAGTTGAAATATATTCCGGACATATCTCCTATATCACTAAATCTATGGAGAAATAAAAAAGGAAGAGAATTTTTATAATTCTCTTCCTTTTTTATTTACGAGAAATTTCGTTTTCAATTGTTGTTTAGTATTTCGAAAAATGCTGTAGAATTTTTCTCTATCATTATAACAGTATAAAAGTTGGTTCTAAGATGCAATATTGCATATAGGAATGTATCGATAACAACGCAAGCGCTTACCATAATGAAAAACATAAAGCTACATCACATCTTAAAGCATAAGTAGAGGAGGAAATAAAATGCATAAAATAACTAAGAAACAAATTCGCCATATAAAAAAACGCCATTCATCATTTCACAAATGACTCCTTGTTATCGAAATATATTTTTTTGTTTAAAAATCAACCCTTCATATGCAACATTACATATCACAATCTTTATTTGTTCTGCTATAATTTAAAGAGTAAATTATTCATCCATTAATTTACACCATCCATATCTACAGTTATGGAAACCCTAATTACATATAAAAAAGAGAGAAGAACATTGGTGAGTTCTTCTCTCTTTTTTATTTACCCTTCCGCACTAAATTAATTTTCACTTTATAACTTGTTTGCAATATTTACACATACCACGCCTCCGGTAATAGTACGCAATCGTAGCACCAAACAGAGCTACTCCCCAAATTGGCCATAATAACTCTGGACCTTCCAATGCCCATCCCCTATGATCTAGGCCCCCTTTATTAATAAACCCCCGGATGTACATCAAACCAGCCGAAGTAACCATAATGGAAACCAGTGAAGCAGGAATAATTGCTAATGACAAAGGTACACGCCTACCAGCAATAAATGGAAACCAACGCGGGAAAATTTCTCCCCAGGGCTGAATAAGTCCCAGCGTAAGAATTGCCCCTCCGAGCGCTACAGTAGCTAAAGATGCGCCCATTAACCAAATTCCAGGTGAATCACGTTCAAAAGAATCCAGTAATTCTTTGGTAGTTCCCAGTGGAATGCCTATCGCCCAACACCATCTTGTTATGGAATAACAGATAGGAATTATTATGGCAATGTAAGTGCACCATTTCCCCCAAGATGCTGCTGAGGACTGTGTTGTCCATTTTGAATGATTACTATTTCGACCACAATACGGACAAGCATTTCGTGTTTGACGTTGATAGACTAAAGCAGTCGCACTCCATAGAAACGCCCCTAGCATACTAATATATTGATTTACAATCGTCCAGTACATCATCTGTTCAAAAAATTTCACTCCATGCGGAAAATCAAATGGTGCTCCAATCAAAAAGATAAATCCATATGCTGCAGACGCTAAAACACGGTAGTCAATAACAGCAAACAATAAAATCGCTACTAACATATATACAAATATGAGTAATACGATTCGTAACAGGCCCTTGCCCCAGCCACGAATCATCATGACAGCTACAATGACCCCCATTAATCCAAAGCCAATCATTATAGGTGCACCAGTCTCAGGCCTCAAACCAGCTAGCATTGAGTATTCAGGTTGTGGATCCCCTATTCCAAATGGAAACCCCTTGCCTCCCAACGCCCAATACTGACCTAATATCACATACATCAACGACCAAATAACCGCCGTATACCCAATCCATTTGGGCCATAATGATAACCATCTAAAAATATGAATTCCAGTTTCGCTTTTCTTCTCAGTATTTGACATCGCGAAAGAACAACTCCTTTTTTTAGAAAGTGATATTGCTAGAACCTTCTACAATAATTACACTGTCCTCGCCTCCTTTGATAGTAAGAAATAGTCGCTAGCCCTAATGCTATTCCCCATGGAAGCCAAAATAGTGAGGGCCCTAATTCTCCCCAATTTCTAATATTGATGGAACCGTCCACTATTTTTGAAATGATAATTGGGCTTATTTTTAATCCTGCGAGAATGAGAAGAACAGATGCACATGTTGCTGGTATCACCGCGAACCAAATAGGAACACGTTTGCCACCCAAATAATAGAACCAATGAGGAAAATTTTCTCCCCATTTTTGGATAAGCCCCAATGTCAGAATAGCACCGCATATGGGTAATCCACCCAGAACAACCTCTATCATACGTTCTGCAAGTGATTGGCTACTAATTGTCATTGCTGCTGTATTGCTCATCCCCAATGGAATCCCTGCAGCCCACGTTAAACGAACAATCGCATAAGGAAGTGCCATAACGATAGCAATATAGGTTGCATATTTCCCAATTTCATTTCCTGCAATTGATATATCTTGAGTCTCTTTTTTCCGCCCACAAATCACACATGCACCTCGGCTCCGCCGCTGATAAGCTAAAGCTGTGGCTCCCCATAAAAATCCTCCTCCCATACATAGAAGTTGATTTAAGACAGGCCAATCGATGAGTTGAAAATGTAGCATGAATGAATAAGCGAAATTCTGTAATACTCGGACATCAGGAATCACAAATACTAAGGTGATACACATTATCCATGCGAAAATGAGCAGGATTGCACGTGGAATTATTTCTCCCCATATTCGGATTGTTGCCAATGCAAAGATTGATCCAAGCCACCCGATGCAAGCGATTGTTACTCCTCCCACATCTGATTGTATGTTTGCTAAAAATGATCCCATCATACCCCCTCTGGAATCATTCTCACCAAAAGGGAATCCTGCGCCTCCTAAAGCCCAATAAGCCCCCATAAACCCGTAAGATATGGACCAAACTGCAGTTATATAGGCAATCCACCGATTCCAATTTGATAGCAAAGAATTCCGCTTTTCCGCCCTGTCTTTCAATGTACCTTGTGAATCGTGATCTTTCGACCGTCGTATATGATTTAACTTAAAAACCATATTCTTCAACTCCCCAGTGTATATTGATGAATAAGTTCATATTATGATAAGAAAGCTAATTTGAAACGGACCTCTAGAACTGTTTATAAACAGTTCTAGAGGTCCGTTTAGTGAAGAAATTCCATAATCACATTTGTAAGGGAACAACCTGGAAATATTGAAAAACAAAATACCAATTCCATATAATGGAATTGGTATAAAAAATCTTCTAATCTATATTAAAAATTTTTTTCCTGATTCGGACGCATAAACCCTTGTTCCCAAGCAAAAACAGCAGCTTTTGTGCGATCAAGCATATGCAGCTTACTTAGAATGTTACTAACATGACCTTTAACTGTCTTTTCACTAATGAAAAGCCCTTCAGCAATTTCAGCATTCGTAAGCCCTCTAGCAATCAACCTTAATACTTCTAATTCTCGTTCACTTAGCTCAGAAAACGGATTGGGAGATGTCTGTTTCGTAGCACGAATCTCATTAACCACCCGTGCAGCAACCCGTGGATGCATAATAGATTCACCTTGTACACCTCTCCTTACAGTTTCAACCAATTGATTAGGCTCAATGTCTTTAAGTACATATGATATTGCACCTGCACGTAATGCCGGAAAAATGTATTCATCCTCATGATATGAAGTCAACACAATCACTTGAGAACGAGGACTAACTTGCTTAACTCTTCGAATCGCTTCTACACCATTGATACCTGGCATCACTAAATCCATTAGTACGATATCTGGCACAAGTTCAGTAGCTAAAGCCGTAGCCTTTTCACCATCTTCAGCTTCTCCAACTACATGAAAATCAGGTTGAATTGTGAATAGAGCATTCAATCCTTGTCTTACAATGGTATGATCATCAACTATTAAAATCGAAATTAGATCTCCCTTTCCCATGATCTATCACCTCTTCTGAATTACAATTTACATTCGGCTTGTTATCTTCTTGAATGTCTGATTGTTTACACTGAACAGTAATTTTCACACCTTTCTCCATCTCACTTTGGATATCAATATACCCCTTTAACGTATGAATCCGTTCACGCATAGATGACAAACCTATTCCTTGGCGATCCAGTCTTTGAATATCAAACCCGCAACCATTATCATGAATAGAAAGAGTTACAACTTCTTCACAATCTAGATGAATCATTACCTTATTCGCCTGACTGTGGCGTGCAACATCATTCAGTGCCTCTTGTGTGATGCGAAAGAAAGTCTCCTCAATAATGGGAGATACTTGTCGCTGTCCACTTATCTTCAAATTAACTATGATACTTGTTTGTTCTTGCCACTTCGCCACATAATCCTTTAATGCATATGCTAAATCCTTCCCCTCAAGTGCGATAGGACGTAATTCTTGAATCAATGCATTTAACTCGTGCTGAGTTTGATGTAAAACATTCTCTGCTCTTAACAAATGCTCTTTAGCTTTGCCTTCGTCTTTTCCGATAAGGGATTTGGTAGTGTTCAGCCAGATTGATGTAGCAAATAATTGCTGCTTAATACTATCATGTAGCTCACGGGCTAATCGATTTCGTTCCTCTAGTGTTGCTAAATCTTGACGGATTTTAAACAAGGTGCGTAGTTGTTTCGCCATCTGATTCAGCCTACGTGCCAACTGCCCCAATTCATCCTTTGAAGGATCTTGTACAAATGTTGTGAAGTTTCCATGACTCCATTGGTCTGTAGAAGTTAATATCTTTCGAATACGACGAACGAGACTTCGAGACGTTATAATTCCAAAAGTAATACCAACAATTGCTGCACCAATAAGGAAAGCCAACATACTAAATCCAAAAAACTGAAAAGTAGCCTCCCAAAAATTACTGAGTGAAAAATGTATGTTTTTTGCTTTAACCACTAATACCCCACGTACATCCTTCTCATTTGCTAATGGAGCAACAATATATAAAATCTCATCCTTATAGTAACTATATGTTTTAAATTTACGCGCTTCAGATGGTTTCAATGACAACGCTGTATATATATGCCGAGAAACTTTCGCAGGAAATTCCGCTTTATAATCAATAAACTGCGGCACATCTTCTCCAGCACTTGCAAGTATATTACGATTAGAATCAATGACCACAGAAAATCCATCGAATTCAGTTCCTACTTCAATGGGCCAATCATCTAATGCTTTCTTCAGTTGATTTTGATTAATAAATGTTCCGTTAAAGTTAGAAGATATATTTTGAGCTTGTATACTTATCTGTTGTTCAAACATTCGATCCGCATTATATTTCACTAAACTAAGTGATATAAGAAATCCCATCACTTCAAGTGTCAATAGTACCCCAATGGTTGTTAATACATAAAATAAAGTCAGTTTCCACTGTAAACGTTGGAAATGTCGGCCAAAACGAGATAAAAATTTCATGTTCTTTCCTTCCTACTTAAAAATGTAGTAACCATTGTATCATTCAACTTTTACTAAAATCTCCCCCTTACTAAAGGATACGTTTTGTAATTAAACATTCCTCCCCTCAAGTGGCTTCTGTATATAATGCATTTTAAATTTAATTTTTCTTGATAAATCAAAGATTTCCTGGCATACTCTTAAAATTATTTGTGCACGAATTAAGAAATATAAAAAAGACACTCTTATGAGTGCCCTTCTTAGCAACTAAATCTGCTGCAGTTAGCTCCAACTATGATTAATAAGATAAAGAGCACGACCAGTAAGGCGAATCCGCCACCGTATCCACAACCTCCGTCGCAACTACCACCATACCCCATATGAACCTCTCCTTTGAATAAGAGGAAAATTTTTAAGTCCATATTTAACTATTAAAATAAACCGCACCAAAGTTTTCATTAAATCTCTTACACCAAACAGAAACCGAACCATATACACTTACATCTACCCCTTCAGGAATTTCGTAGTTTTGGTCTCCTTTATTTCCCTTTAATTTTCCTAATTCAATATACTGATAGTTTTTCACGTCTTCATTATTTTTCAAACGATTTGTAGGAACTAATACAACTCGTACATCTGGCCCATTAGATGTTGCAAAATCAGAAAGTCGTAAAACACGTTTTCCATCCGCTAATTGATGAATTTTTGCCGTTCCAGTTGTTTCATGGACACCGTTTTGAAACTGCCCTTCGCTTATTACTCGATCACTTTGTTGCTTTACTTCAGCTGATTGTACCTCTGTTTGTGGCAATGCTTCATTGACGTGGTTATCAATAAATAATTTCTCTGGTCGGAACAATGACCATAAAATCCCCAATACAATTATCAAACCACCTATAAACCATACATATTGTCTTTTCATAAAGTAAAAAACCTCCTGTAACATACTGTGTAGTAGTATGTTAACAAGAAGGTCTTTCATTTTTCTAACGTAAATGTTACAAAAGTCTTTCAGCCGTCTTATTTTTTTCTGATGTGATGGGAAGAGTAAACCAAAATTCACTTCCTTGCTTACCATCTGCGCGATTCCTCACACCAATTTCCCCTTTGTGCATTTCAATCAATGATTTTGCAATAGCTAATCCAAGTCCGGATCCTCCAGATTGCGAACTTCTTGATCGATCTGTTCTAAAAAAACGTTCAAATACGCGTAATTGATCATTTGGAGAAATCCCCATCCCTTCATCTCGCAAAGTGAATTGGACCTGCTTAGTTTGTTTATTTTCCTCTACAGTCAATTCAATTGTTCCAGATACAGGAGAATATCGAATTGCATTATGTAATAAATTACCTATGACCCTTTCTATTTTACAAGGCATAATCAAAAGTCGAGGTAATGTATCTGGAACATCTAATTGCACATGGATTGTTTTGTCTCCTAATAAGACAGAATGTGACTCTAATACATCTAATAAGACTGTATCTAAATGTGTGAAACTTGGGTGAAAATCTACTTGCTCAAACTCTAACTTTGAAAGATCAAATAAGTCGTTAATTAATCCACTTAATCTTTCTATTTCTTTTAAAATCGTCGCTAAGTATTGCTTTTTCATTTCAGGATCTTCAATCAGGTTATCTTGTAATGCTTCTATCATCAATTGCATGCTAGCCATAGGTGTTCGTAAGTCGTGTGAGATATTGGTAATTAGCTCCTTACGGGATTTTTCCTGTTCCTCTAACTTAGTAAACCCCTCTTCTAATTTTTTTGCCATCTGTTGAAAGGCTGTTGCTAATTCTTTAAACTCCCGTGGTTCTTGCCCAATTATATACATCGTTTCAAAGTGTCTATCACTAAATTGTTTCGTCAATTTTATTAAATTTTGTATAGATCTCATGATAGGACGTGTCATTAACCAAAAAATAAACGTTGAAATAATAAATGCCACAAATGCGATCACTGTTAATAACCGCGTTTGTTCCGGTTCAAGTAACATTTTCGTCTCACTATACCATATAGCAATTACCATAATACTGGTACTTAATAAATTCATGAGTAACAATTGAATACGTAATCTCATGCTTCATTTCCTCCATTTGGCTCAAAGCGATATCCTATACCCCAAACCGTATGAATCCAACGATTCTTTATTGTATGCTTCTCGAGCTTTTCACGTAAACGACTCACTAGCACGGTAACTGTGTTTGATGCACCTTCATGCCCAAAATCCCAAATTAGTTCAAGAAGCTGCGAGCGAGAAAATACTTGTTTTGGATGCTTTGCCATGAGATAAAGTACCTCAAACTCTTTCACTGTTAACTCCACTTCCTTATCACAAACAAGTACATATCTTGTCTTTGGATATATTTTTAAATCTGGAAATTCTATCACTTCCAATAGAGATTCTTTCGCTTGTATCGGTACCTGGCTTCCTCTTCTAAGTATAATTTGGATCCTTAATACTAATTCACGAGGGGAAAATGGCTTTGTTACATAATCATCTGCCCCTATTGTTAAGCCTAAAATTCGATCCCTTTCCTCTCCCTTAGCAGTTAACATAATAATAGGGACAGTTGATTGTTGACGAATTTCCTCGCATAATTCCCATCCATCTTTTTTTGGCATCATCAAATCTAATATAATTAAATCTGGTTGATGTGTAAGAAATAAATCCCAACCTTCTTTGCCATTTACAGCGGTATATACCTCATATTCTTCTCTTTCTAAATACCGTTTGCATACTTCTCGAATATTTGCTTCATCTTCTACGATTAAAATTCTTTTCTTCATATACTATCCTCACTTCTTTTTCACCAATAACAAAAAAATTCTATTTTTCTGTAATTCAATAAATATATCTTTATAGGTAAAGATGTAAAATCTGATCGCATCAATAAATCAGAATTCCACATCTCGGTCTCGAAACGAATGAAAATTCAGAAAAATATTTATGTAATACAGATAGTAATCTTAACATTTGATTACTTATATGACTAGATAAACAATTAAAATAGTAGTATCTAAACGAAATAAATTAAAAGGAATGAGTCCGATTCAACATCGAACTCATTCCCTATTAGTATCCTAAATTTTTGCATCTAATTTTTCGGATCCAGTTCATTACCGGTTCTTTTTTCAAACTTAGCAACAGAACTGTTACCTATTACTGAACTCTTGATAGATTCCATGCTATAGTATCAGTCCCATTCTCTCCATTGCCATATTTCATATAATCAATTAAATATCCTACCTTTAACTTGTTACCATTAGATAGTATGTTCCATTGCTTATGGTATCCAGTGAAGTTCTTTGGGTATGCATGATTAAATTTAAAAGTACTTGCGTTCTGTTTTTGATCTAAATGGATATAACTATCTTGAAGCTTTAAATATGCATAATCTGAATAAATAGGATTCTGGAATTTAATTAATACCTCTTCATCCTTTTTAATTGGTTTTCCAGGTTTAGGTTGACCTACTCTTTCAATAATTACATTCACTTTTTCATCGTTAGATTTCTCAGCCCAAAGATACTCCCATTTATTCCCGGCGTGATGACTTCCCCAATAAGTTGTATTTCCATATGAAGCTACAGTATATGGAACTCCTTCTGTAACAAATTCACCTGAATTATCTACTACATAATCTTCAAATTCTTTATTAGCTTTAATTTCGGCATCAATATTTTGTGTAGGCGTTAGATTGTGTGCGTCATTGATATCAAATCTAACTTTTCTGTCCGCTGCAATTTCAGATTTAATAGGGTGTATATTTTCTCTAGACTCATATGTATATCCATTCTCGCGTTTAACTAGTGTTACTTTTTTTGAGGGACCACTCCATTTTGTCCTATAAGTAGCAGAGATTTCGTTGCTCACCCCAAATAAACCAGGTAAGATTGATGCCCGAATCTTTTGTGTAACAGGATCATAGCTACCTTCTACTAATGTTGGTTGCTGTAGTTTTGCAAAGGCACCGTGTACAGAGTCTTTATGTAAATAACCGCGATCTCCCTGCCCCGCTTTTAAAGCGTTCAATGCATCAGTTCCATTATTATCTGAAACCACTGATACTTGATTATTACTTTTTGCCTTGTTTACAATATGCTTTACTTTATTCGTATCTATATTAATATGTTGAAAAACTTCATTATAAGATAAAACTGGCTTATCAGCAAGGGATTTGTCTTTAGGAGTATACACCCTAAACTTTGGTATATTCCCCATATCTGTTTCTAATTGTTCTGTAGCTGCATTTACTCTAGATTCATATCTCCCTGAATCCCCCAAATGCATAACTTCTTCACCTTTTTCGATGGATAAATCCATTGTACTTGTAGGTAAAACTTCAATCGAAAGAATTTCCCCTTGTTCAACAGCTTTCAATTCATCCAATGATAAGACAATATTCGCATCTGCTTGTCCCTCTAAACTGTCAATTACTACTTCTGTTTTATTCCGTCCACCTTTTTCTGTACTTAAATAGTTTGCCTTATAACGATCTTGTGTTGCCTTTACGGTATTAATAATTTTGTTTCCTAAACGCATATTAAAATGAGGCGAAACATTTTCAGCGGATGCTGTGCCTACATTCTTATATTCCAGATGTACCCGTACTTTTGCTGCGTTCGCTGTATCCACAGTTGTTGCGGTAGACCAATCAAAATTATTTGTATAACTCTCTGTTTCAGTAGTTGTTTTTGAATATCCGTATCCCACGTTTGCTGAAACACTTCCGGAAGGAACAGGACCGGCTGCTGAGCCTTCTACACCACCTGAACCACTTAGACCTACATTAAATGAATGTTGTGTAGATACGCTTTTTTCCCATCCTCTGCTAACTGATCCACCATTATTATCCGTAATGGTTGCAATAGGAATTACTTCAATTCGTTTGACACCAATTTGTAAATTTGGCATATTGGCAACTATCGGATTGAAATTAGTATCAGAATCATTGTTATAATTCTCGACCTCATACATATCAGTAAAAGGGTCACCATCCGTATTTGCATTCATAGGATTCGATATAAATTTTGGTTTCCCTTTATCCTTCTCAGGATCCCATGCTTTCGCTTCATTTTTCCCAGTTTGTGAATTGAATTCAATTTTATATCCATTAATCTCTAAGTCGTTAAAAATACCATCTTTGTCCCAATCATTGTTTGCCATTTCAATGTTTTGTGTAATGAGCGAACCTATTTCCCCATCAGATCCGAGCGTGAAATTCTTATCTTCTTTTTTTGCATTTGCATTCTCTTTGAATATTTCAACTGTACTTCCTGGATTCGGCTGTTTTACATCTGCTAAAGCAGGAGATGCTAAAGTCAGTGCCATCGATACACTACCTAATACACTAAGTGCTGGCTTCAATTTTTTCATTGTTATTTTTCCTCCTTGGTAAGATTAATTTCATCATATATAACAAATCTTTCATTTCTCTCTCATAACTGTTAAAAAAATCTCTCGTAAATATTACAAAACACTTACAGAGTTTTGTAAGGCTATATAATTTGTATATGAAACATCAAAAAAGCAGCTAGCTAAAAAGCTAACTGCTCACTAACAATAGATTTAGTTTTTAGATGTGTCCTTAACTCGATAATCTTCTAAAGTGTTTACAGTAGAAGAAATCTGTTTCTGCTTTAAAATGATCAATAGTTGCTTGTTTAGCTGTTTTTTTAGTCTTTGGCCACGCTTCTTTACTAAATTCACCTGGTGTTCCGTAATCCATAATTTCATATACATAAGCACCTAGTGTTAGTAACATGGCACTTCCTAATACAAATAGAGAATTCCACTAATTTTTTACTCATGTTCATCCACAATTCCATTCTATAGTTTCTAACAAAATTTCAGTAAAAGAATGTATTAATTTTGAAGTGTACAAATAGGGAGAGTGACTTCAACTATAGTTCCCTTATTCACTTCACTCTCAATAAATACCTTTCCCTGATGTGTTTCGAGAATTTTATAACAGATCATTAACCCTAGGCCAATCCCATCTTCCTTAATACTATAAAAAGGTTCTCCGAGATATGGTATACGTTCTTTTGGAATCCCGCATCCTTGATCGATAAAACGAATGCTTATTTGATCATTTTCAAGTTTATCAATTTGAATCAGAATTTCCCCTCCCGTTGGCATGGATTCAATTGCATTTTTCAAAATATTAACAAATACTTGTTTTAATTGATTTCCCTCACATGGGATCAATGGAATACCAGGTATAAAATCTGTTCTAATTTGTATATTATTCATCAATGCTTGAGGTTGTAGTAGTATTAAAACTTGATCCATTAGCACACTAATATCATTAGGTTGTATCTTAACCACTTGTGGTTTGGCTACCGCCATAAATTCATTTGTAATACTTTCTATACGCTCAATCTCTGATGATACTATATTTATATACCCCTGATTATTCTCATTTTCCGTTGATTTTAGTAATTGCATAAACCCTTTCATTGCGGTTAATGGATTATTAATTTCATGAGCCATCGCAGTCGCTAATTGTCCTACGACAGCAAGTTTTTCAGATTTCCGTAATAATTCTTCTGTTTTTAACCGTTCAGTGATATCACGAGAAATGCTAAGGAAAACTTTTTTACCATTTAAGTTAAAAATACGAACACTAAACTCAGTTGTTATTACTTTTCCTGTTGGAAAGACATATTCATCTTGCAAAGTGAAGGAAGTTTGTCCCTCTCTAATTTTTTCTAACAACCTTATAATCATTGGAGAATCTTGTGGTACTACATTTGGAAATGGTAAAGAGAGCAGCTCTTCTCTACTACATCCAAATCTTTTACACCCCACAGGGTTTACCTCAACAAATCGACTTGGAACATAATCTTCATTCAGCTCTACTACATATACTGCGTCAGTTGCTTGTTCGATTAGTGCACGGTACTTCATCTCACTATCTCTTAATTGTTGGTGTAATCTATGCCGTTCTCTTTCTGCTTGTTTTCTTTCAGAAATGTCTCTACATATTGCTGATAAAGCTATCACATTAGCCCTTACATCTAGTATAGGAGAAACTGTCAGACTAACATCAAGAAGACTTCCATCGTTACGTTGTCTAACAGTTTCTAATCTAGTAACTACGGATTCCCCTGTTAGAATTTTCTGAATATTTTTAAGCGATTCATCCATTAAGAACCCTGGTACACAAGGTAATCTCTTACCTATGATTTCTTGTGATGACCACCCAAATATCTTTTCATAAGCTTTATTGGCTTGTAAAATATGCCCTTCTCGATCAGATATGGTAATAGCATCTACATTATGCTTTATAAATGATTCCAGTAATTCTTTGGTAGCTCTTAATTCTGATTCTACCTTTTTCCTTTCGGTTATATCGACTGTAGAACCAACAACTTCAATAACTTGTCCATTTCGTTTAATCGGCCTAAGCGCAATAAGAATAATAGTTTTATCATTCGGCCAAGGTAATTCGAATATAATTTCTTTCCCTTCCCAAGCCTGAAAATAATACTTCATTAATTGTGGAACTAAATGGGGTGGAATAATAGAAGCATCAATGGTACGTAAGCTTTTTCCTACCACCCGTTCAGGATAAATTCCGTTTTGATAATAAAACTGTCCATCACACAAAGTGTGTATAAAGTGCTTATCCACTTTTTTAAATTTAAAAATCCCCCCTTGAAGCTCATGTACGGTATCTGTGAGTTCTTGCTTCGATTTTTTTAATTCTTGATTCATTTTAGATAAGTCCTGTGTTAAATAATACAATCTCTGGTAAGCTTCCATAAGAAATAGCCCGATTAAAAGTCCTAAAGCTATATATAATAAGCCTTGAGTGTAAAGCAATGTAGTATTAAAGAACACACCAATTAACCACTTTATTCCGGCAAAAACAAAATAATATAAAGATGCACTTTTAAAAGGATGAAGGTTTTTAAAATATGTTTTAAAAGTAGCAAATAGTATACTCATACCTAAATAAGCAATCACAGGAGGCTCCCAATACCCTCCAATGTAAAAGATGCGCATTATAATAATGCTAATTAACGTAATCCAACCAGCAGTGCGACCAAAGTAAATAAAAGATAGAATAAGAGGAACAACTCGAAGATCGTAGGAAAATCCCATGTACGGAAAAGAAAAGAACATCAAAGTAACTGCGATAATCCCTCCATAGAATTTTTCGAAATATCGCCTGGAATTAATTGTAAATACTTGAATAAATATTGCTGCGCTAACTAATAAAGAAAAAATAGATAGATTGATGAAATAGTCTTTAATAATCATGTAATGTCCCTCCTTGCATTAAGTGTATTCGACAAAAAAGCAAAAAATCCTACAAAAAATATAATCGGTTCAGGTGCAAAAAATTCAAAATATGTGTAAGTAATCTCTAAATCTTGGACATACTGATACTGTTACTCTAAGAAGTTGCGGAGTCGGTATAAATATTAAAGAATTAGTACTCCTTATAAAAGATTCTTCTCGAAGGATATCAACATAAGATTAACATTTTGCAAAATAGGATCAAAATGCAGATCTGAATTGAGATTAACATATCAACAGGCATTAACATGTTAACCTTAAAAAGAATAAAAATGTCAACTTCATTTCAACCTCCTTGATATTAGCGTTAACAAGAAACTAACAATACATGGATAAACCTATGGTTTGTTAGAACGGGAATTGCAATAAATAGTTTTTTGTAACATGTAACTTATAGATTCCCAATCCGATTTTAGATATACAATTCAAAATTTAGCACTCCTTACAAAGATATTCTCCATACAGGGTGTTGATATAAGATTAACATTTCGCAAAGTAAAATTGGAATACATAACAGGAATGAGATTGACATATCAACAAGCATTAACATGTTAACCATTAAAAGAATATGAATGTTAATCTCATGTCAACTATATTCGATAGTAATGAAAACAAGACATTAACAACACATCTATAAAACTATGGCTTTATTAGGACGAGAATTGAAATATGGAAATCCACATTAGTTAAGAATCGTACTTTATAAATCACTAGAAGTTCCGATTGGAAAATTATTAAGAAATATAGACTATCAATCAAAGTTTTATCCATTATGGTGAATTCAATTCAATAGAATAATACATTGATATGAGCAAAATTACTTTATAATATACGACTTAGAAATTTTAAATCTACTCTTGGGCATATAATTGAAGGATCTATACTTTAAATGAAGAAATTCTCCCTATAAGTATTGACATGAGATTGACAGTGTGCGGAACCGAATTTGCACACATACCAGAAATGCACATTAACATATCAAAGAACATTAACATGTTAATGTCTCGAATAACATAATTGTTAATCTTATATCAACTAGTCTTAATTCTTTTGATAACAAGACATTAACAAAACATCAATAGATGGGGATTTTTATTAATGAAAGCATTACTATACCAAGAATCTATTAAAACACTTATATACTAAGTACTGCAGCTATTCAGCAACGAAGTGAATAGTACCTTGAATAGCCGATAGCTCAACTAACTATTAGTAGTTAACGTTCATATAAACCTATAATAGTTATTACCGAAAATTACTTTACTAGTCTTAGAATCAGTTAAAAAGAGACAATACACTCTATTAGCCACATAGATATCCGTTCTATATTCTCAAGTGTTATCAATGGAAGAGGCTAATACTACAATTATTAATAATATGGACTCTTTTTATCATATTTATACCTATTATTTTTGAAAGTTCAATGCTATATCCTCATAATTTATTTACAAATCGGTTATATTTACTTATCATTAATAGTATGTGAATAAAACTGTCAATCTCATAGCAACAATTTATAAGGATATGAAGACAAAAGTTACTTCATTAATCCTATATAACATTGATGCATTTTAAGTCCCAGTTAACAAAACATTGCCATTTAGCGAGAGTAAACGCCGCTTTGTTAATGTGCTGTTAACACTTCGGATTCAACATGTTAATGTCATCTTTCATGTTAATATCAGATAAGGAAGGGATTCCTATTAATATCGTCGAAAAACACTTAACATATCAATCTCATATTTCATGTTAATGTCATTTATCAGCACAATTACATACTGTTAAGGAGGTAATACTATGATTAAACAGGAAAATCAATCCGAACAAACCATGGTAGATGATGAGAACTCATTACACGAAGACGCTTTTGAAAAAGCCTGGCGAATAACAGAGTTTTCTAAGTTAGTAGGTAGACACCATAATACTGTTTATAATTGGTTTAATACGTTAGAAGAGAAGGGATTGCACGGGACTCTTAGAACCAATAATACAAATGAAAAGCTATATAATTCATTAGATTTAAATATAGCTCTTTTCATAAAGCAGAAAAGGGATGAAAAGTGGTCTTTAGATGCCATAATCGAACTTTTACCACATCAATTCGAACTAAGGCCAGTATCTCCTGAAAATCACTCTAACGAAATATTATCTCAAATTGATTTTCAGGACGCGGCTGAGACAATTGAAAAATTGGTGGAACAAAAAGTCCAAGCACATTTACAAAACATCGAAATAGAATTTCAAGAGAAATTTGAAAATGTATTAAAAGCATTACCTCAGCCTGAAGATCCAGTTGCTATGAAAGAACGCCAAAGACAAGAAAGAATGGATAACATAATAATTGAACATAGAGCCCGTAAAGAGTTAAGAAGACAAGCTGAAAAACTCTGGAATGAAAAACCTGAGGAAGAGCGTGTGAAAAAAGTTGGTTGGTTTAAAAAAGAGGAAGATTTAGCAAAAAAACACCTATTTATAGAGAATTATTTAAACGAAAATATGATAGAGTATATGAAATCTATTATGGCATCAGAATAAAAAAGAGGCCCGGGACATTCCCAGGCCTCTTTTTTATTATTTTGATGTACCAAACATTTTATCTGGATCCATAAATGCAGCTAATTCTTCATCATTCTCAGCATCTGCTGATGGCTCCTCATTACTTGTTCCCATATCGATGTAATCACCGAAATTAATACTGAAATCATCATCTTGATCTTGCATTTCAATTGTACTAATTTGGGATTTTTTAAACTGAATTTGGTTTTGCTTCTCTTTAAATTCATTGAATTCTTCAACTAATCCTTTGGACAAACGAGATGGTAATGCATCAGTTTTATAGAACGTGTAAACACTGCCCATAAAATCATTTTTACTAATTAAATACCCATTGAATACCGTACCGTTGATTGGTAATGTATTTGTAACCTCTACTTTTGCATCATCCATAAATGAATCATCAATATTCTTTTGTTCATCTAGAATTGCAAGCATTCCAAAATGATGCACCTTAGAAGCCTCTAGCTCACCATCATCGTTCTTTTTCATTAACTCTATAGGATGGTGGAAAGAGCTTCCTTTCAACGATTCTGAGAACATATCTACTATTTCTTTACTATTTTCTATTTGATTCATATTGCGAGAGATTTTATTAATAACTAGACAACCAGTTTTCTCTAATAAAATACGTTTAAAGTCCTGTGAGTCTAAAATAACAGATGTTCCTGCGCCATTAGAAGCTGTATTTAATTCATGGATGATTTCACCAATGCGCTGATTTGCATAGTCTCGTGAATTAGCAATACCTTTTTTCTCATTTTCGTTTAATCCCTTAAATTCATCATAGAAATGTTGGTTATCTGCGAAAACAACGAATGCAACACCTTTTGCTGGGTCATTTGCTAACTTCCAAATCTCTTGAGAGAATTTATTTACTTGTCTTAGTACATCAGGGCCATCGGCTCTTACAGGGAGTGTCACAACAATACCCATTTTAATAAAATCTTTACGCTCAATTGCATTACTAAATGCAATTTTTGCATACTTTTGTTGATTTGCTATTAATTCCTCTCTAGGAATTTTCATTGCCATACTTTTAAGTTCTTCAGCGATGACAGGCTTATTATGAAAAGCGGAGAATTCTTCAATTGCTTTAATAATTGTAGAAGTACCCGTTCCACCGCCTAAGCCAGCAAAAAATAGAACCAATTCATCTGTTGGTCTTACACGCTCTGTGATGAATTCTTTTAACTTTTCTTTCGCTTCATCATTTGATTCTAGTATTTTTACAGCACGTTCTGGATTCTTCCCTAGTCCGCCTAATTTTAGTGATACTTGATTACTTGTAGGCACATTTTTTAATTCGGCTAAATCACCATCGTTACTATTTAGGGCAAGGCAGTTGTACACAGATGTTCCATCCGTATGCTTATATTCAGCAAATTTATCTACCATTCTAGTTCCAGCCTGACCAAAACCAACCATTGTCATTTTTACTGCTACTTCGTTTTTCAGAAAGTTCTTCGCCATTATTTTATCTCTCCTTTTTCTTATCCATTGGTTTGTTTACGTCTTCCGAGTTCAATTAACACCTGTTGTCCTCTAATTGTTGAGATTAAAAATTTATAAGGATGCATAATCTTTTCAGTTATTAATGACATTGAAGATAATGTACTAACACTTACTTCAGCTGATCTTCTTGATATATTGGTTCGTTCAACCTCTAATGAGTACGATTTTCCCTTTAATTTCTTAACTCTCCTATCAATTACAACATTACCTACTATTTCATTTATTGAGATGCCTCTCATATATTTTGTCTCTTGGTATTGTTTATTTACCTCAGATCCTATGTAATGAAATACATTATAAAGTATTTCGTCTTCTTCAAGAATGTCTGCAAACATGTTCACAACTTCATCAGGAAATTTAATTACTTTATATTTTTCGCTCAATACCTCGTTCAAGTTGCCTCCCCCTTAAAACGTTGGTTAATTATTCCTACGAATATATTACATTATTATAAAGCGTATATCAAGTCATTATATACAGCACTTACATATAAAGCGTGTAAGTATTAAATTAGGCTGAGATGTTGATATATAAACACAAATTTATACGACGTATATGTACGATGTATGTTGTATATGTCAATTATAAGTTTCATGTAATTAACAATATCATTTATAAAACTATAAATTCATTATTTAATTTGACATTCTTTTAAATAATCCTTTATAAAAAATATCAAATTACAAACATTTCAAGTTAAAAAACTTCACAAAGTATCCATACGCTTTATTTATAAACTGTATTTATAAGCCCTATTTATAGGATGTATATATAAACCTTTAAAAACAAAGGTTTTATAGTTACTATATCAATTTCATATTAACATATTTAACACATTCTATTTCTGCACATCTTATATATAAACCTTATATATAAGATGTGCATGTAAAGGGTGTATATAATGAAAAAAGCATTGCTCTTTTCATATCAAATGGTTTGATATGAACTTACTAGTTTAATAAAGATATCTTCCTATTCATTTTTTCTACCATTTATATCTATTGATAAAGAAGCTCTGTCAATGTCATGAAATAAGTTCTCTTATTTGTTATTACCTTACATACTTACAAATTCAGTATCTCTAGTGTTAGGTTCTACACATTCACTTGTTAATCTCATATGTACACTATCTTTATAATTAACATGTAGGGTCATAATATTAATAAATTCAACTAAATTTATTATAATTTTATTTAAGTATAGATTTACTAATTGAATTATACATATCACTGTAAAACAGCTATCCACTTAACAAAGCAATAGATACATAAATGACAGTTAATTCTGATCAAGAACTTGGATTTGATGTATATCCTGATAAGAAAGAGGAAGAGGGGGATTTAAATATGAAAATAATAAATAAAGTTTTAAGCGATTTTGCTAAAGCTAATGCGGAACTACATGTGAGTAATTATTATGAGCTTACTCTTTTATCAGAAAATAAACAGGAAAGTATATATAAGCTTGCAAAAATGGCTACACATGCTACTAATAATGACACAATAGAACTCATACAGTTGAAAGAATGGGAAAAAGATTTCCTTATTTGTCAATACCCTGATGGGGAGACAGCTTGGTTTGGAACAATACCAAATGGATATGATTTACATGGATTGACAGCGAAGGAATATATAATAGAACAGTTATTGAATGAATTCGAACAAGAACTTGAAGAAGTTTATTGGGTTAAATTAAAAACAGAAGATTATTATGCATGCTGTTATGAGGAATATATCTTTAAAACGAATAGGGGCATTTATTTTTTTAGTATGCAAGTCCACGATTAAAAACATGAAAACGTTGCACCATTTGGTTAAAAAGGTATCTAGATGAAAGAGATGATGAGGGGCTGTATTCGTCGTGCTTTCACGCCTAAATATTCCGAGTTTCTCCGCAATAATATTTTCAGGTGCCATAGCTTTGCGCGAAAATTTTCTTTTGATACGAAGATTCTTCTGGAACGAGTCGCTAAAGAAATCACTGGGGCAAACGCGATACAGATTTTAGATAGCATCTGCGAAACACTTCGTGAAAAATGAAGCAATGCTAAGAGGAATAGAGAAAAAAGCTGGTACATTTTTCGGTAAGAAAAACTTTAAAGCGAGCCTTATGCAATCTATCACCATGCTTACTATTCAATAGGAAAAAATGCCTGTCACTCCCTGAGAAATGTCGAAGCTGCAAAATTCATTCGACATTTCCAGGATGATGACAATGGATTGTTTTTTATAATTCTATTTTCTGGTCACCACGTTTTTCTAGGTTTTTAGCAGTTTTACTTTGGGCAACATCCTTTTGGTCCTTAAAGGTGCCCATGAGAAAATCAAAGGCTGGATTCGTAACACCATACCAGTAATTTTCATTTTTAAAGTGATGCCATAAATGAACTTTTTTCATCCATCGTCCCCATGGTGATATTGGTTGAAGGGGGCGATGCGCAATATAATGCTTCCACTCATAAAATAATAAAAAGAGCATAATACCTGCAATAAATGCGTTTGTCATGACAAAGCTGGATGAAAGAAAATAAAAAATTGCTCCTGAAATTGCAATGTTTGGCACACTATACCATAAGGGTAAAAATAATAAATGTAATTCATTCGGATTTGTATGGTGGTCATAATGTAGACGCTTAAGCATTTTTAATAAAAATGCATTCTTTGGTGGCTTTAGATGAAAAATAAACCTGTGAGTAGCATACTCAGCTAAGGAATACATAATCATTCCAAAAATAAAGGCACCCCAACTTCCGATAGAGGTTAAATGTAAAATCATAAATCCAAAGCTAGTGAGGAAAAGACAGCTCATGATCAAAATATCAGGATAGGAAAAATATTCTTTAAAATATTTTAGTTTCATTTATCACGCCTCCAGCTTTCTTTATTTTTTTCTATCTTTCCAGAGAGCCAAGCTTTTCTCCAATGTTGTCTTACACAATCTTTCTGCTTCAATTGCATCTCCCTTTAATGCAGCTTTTAATAAGTCCTGATAATAGTTGAAGGATAACTCACGATGCTCTTTTACAGAAAAGTACCTTTTTGCCATATCTACATAAATAGAATCGAAGCTATTTAAAATGAGTAGAAAAATCGGATTGGCAGCAAGCCCAGCACACCTTTTTTGCAAATCCCAATCAAATGCTGCATAGCTTTCTGCACTATCTTCAAGTTGCTCTAGATTAGCAAGGAGAGCAACCACTTTAGGTTGATTAAACGTAACAGCATTACGAATATAAGTCGGAGTCAACGAACTTCTAAATTCTAATAAATACATAATAAATTCATCTGTAATGGTATGATGATTCTCAACCATATTAATAAGTGTCGTTAGATTACCATTGCTCCAATAATCATTAATAATCGATGGCATTCCTTTTCTCCCGGTTATCCATCCACTCCTTCCTAAACGTTGAAGCGCCTCACGAATAGTTGGGCGACCAACACCAAATTTTTTCGCAAGCTCTCTTTCCGGCGGTAAAGTACTTCCTACAGAATAAACACCCGCCAATATGGATCTAATTAATTCATTCTCAATTTTATCTGAGGAGCGTTCCTTTTCTTTCAAGCCATCTTCCCCTTTATTTTGTGGTAATACATGTTAAATATATTGGTAATACCAAAAATTATATAACGAGTTTGAATTTTCCGTCAATAAAAAGGAGCGAATTTTTATAAATAGAATTATCGAACAAGCCCTAAAAAAGAGGAAACCATTTTCAAAGTGGTTTCCTCTTTTTTGCTTACATAGACTCGATTATCATTTGTCTTTCATACCATTTGGTTAATTTATCATTAACACTGTTTGAGATGCGTTTCATTTTCTTATTACAGAATCTTGATAGTGTAGCAGGGGATAAACCTAACTCATCTGCTATTTCGCGCATCGTTCTATTTTGATACATATGTTGGTGCATAATTTTCTCTCTAATTAGCTCCTCAGTACTTACTGTACTTTGAGCTATCGTATTTGTAATCAAATTATTTTCTTGCATATCCGGAGTAGCAGTTACCTTTTTCTTTGCCAAACTCCCGATATTATCCATTAACTCTTTTGGTGGTAAAATGATGATTCCTAATTTTGAGTAATAATTCTTAAACCAATTCCGTTCTCCAATTCTTGATTCATCAATTTCCTCAGCGTACTCCCAATGTGAAATAACCTTTTCTTTTTCTAAATCTATTAATACATTTTCTAATTGCTCACGAATACGGTGCGGGCGTCCCTTAGCTATATTAATCCCCATAACAGACAATAGTCCTTTTTCTCCACCAATTGAATATGGTCTTTTTAAATTACTGTACTGTTGTCGAATTCTCCACTGCCAAGATAAGTAGCGAATTAGTCGCTTATGGAACTTGTGTCGATAACTATTATACTCCAATGCTTTTTTTGATAGTAACGCTGTTGTGCTACTAGATCCGTATAAATACATTGATAAAAAGCTACCCGGCTTTATTCTACAAGATTCAATACCTACATAATCATTGGTATTTTTATCTCTCCAAAGAACTACAGAATCTAAAACAAACAGTCTTTTAATTATTTCACGTTTCATTTCAAATTGCTCACCAGTTTCTGCACGATCATTTAAAACTACGACCTCATTATCATCATTTAAATAAATAAAGATACTTGCCAAGGCAGCTATACGTTGTGCAATTTTAATTTTATCTTCTGCGCGATAATACTCTATACCGTTTGCTGATGCTTTTGGTATATTACACATATCTAGGACATTTTCATAGCTGAAATCAATAAAATCATCTGGAGATTTCGCTTGATTCAACCACTGTATTGTAATTGTATCTAGACAGTCTGCAGTAAGATCATCCATGTTGCTAATAACACCATCGACTAGTATTGACCATCTTTCTGCTTCATTAGTGTTTACAAGCCTTAAATCTTCATCCTTGTGCGACGATAGCTGGGCAACTCCACTTGTATTTTTCGTTTCTAATGGTAAAACAGGTACTGCTCCTACTTCATCTTCTTCAAAGTGATTCTTGGCTATACCATCTCGTAGTTGATAATATACCGCATCATTGCTTACAGGATAGTAATCTTCTTGTAGTTCAATTGAATGCTCTTTTAACTTTTCATCAGTTGTATTAGATATTATAGTCGTTTCAACTTCTTCAGGCGTACCTCCAAATTCTTGCTCTATTATTTTATCGAGGACATTTTGAATCTCAATTTTATATTTATCTAGATTTGCGTATATATTCAATAATGAAATCCCTTGTTCTTGTTTCTGACCTAACCAAGAGACAAGAGCTGAAAAAGAAGGGGATATATTAGCTGAAGTTACTACTTTGTCATGATTTTTCTGTACTTCCTCATAATATCTATTCCACTTTTCCCATAGCTGCGTGTTCTTTTCATACATTGGAGCAGCAAGTAAAAGGGCATCGCTAAATAACACCAATACTTTCTCCATATTCCAAAACCTCCTTACAAAATTACCACCAATTAAAAATATAAATTATAGAACTTGAGACGTCATAGCTATATGGTGGCAACATAGTATATAGCTTGAAATGTTATCAGAATAATCTATATTGAAAAATGATTTACTTAACAGTATTTGTACTATCAAAAAAACATCCATGTACTTGTATTATATAAAACTGTGCTTATTTGTAAAATTACTACTTTACACCACAATCTCTGCGCCGGAAACCCATTTCATATTAAATAATGTAAATCGTACTTTTGAAGCGAAACTAGAATACCCATTTTCTTACAAATGAAATGAAACATTATGGCTGTATGATAACAATTACTTTCTTAACAAGAAACATCATTGAAATGTAGGTTTCATCTAAAAAACTTTGAAAGCCATTCTATACAACGATTCAAATACCTCTACTTTTATGAGACACCATAGCTGCATTGTGGTAGGTACTATTAAAAACTTAAAACGGTTTAGATTTATGGTGACAAGTCTGTTCTGAACAAGAAACGCCAATGGATTTCCGGGTTCCAGTT
>NZ_BTRL01000031.1:46801-46935 GCF_054771475.1 Bacillus sp. MN7755 | reverse complement strand
ATACGAATACCTCTACTTTTTGAAATCCCATAGCTACATTGTGGCAACTTCTATTAAAAACTTGAAACAGTTTAGATTTATGGTGACAAGTATGTCCTGAACAAGAAATGCCCATGGATTTCCGGGTTCCAGTT
>NZ_BTRL01000031.1:0-46718 GCF_054771475.1 Bacillus sp. MN7755 | reverse complement strand
ATACGAATACCTCTACTTTTTTGAAATCCCATAGCTACATTGTGGCAACTTCTATTAAAAACTTGAAACGGTTTAGCTTTATGGTGACAAGTATGTTCTGAACAAGAAATGCCCATGGATTTCCGGGTTTCCTTTAACAACAATTAACGATATTTCATACACTTCGATACGAATACCTTTACTTTTTTGAAATCCCATAGCCACATTGTGGCAACTTCTATTAAAAACTTGAAACGGTTTAGCTTTATGGTGGCAAGTATGTTCTAAACAAGAAATGCCCATGGATTTCCGGGTTTCCTTTAACAACAATTAACGATATTCCATACATCAGTACGAATACCTCTACTTTTATGAAACTTCATAGCTACATTGTGGCAGTAACTCTTGAAAACATGAAACGTTATAGCTTTATGGTGGCAACAACTCTTTAAATTTGAAACATAAACACATTAAGATCTTTTCATATAAAAAAATTTTTTTTATTTAAATTAGTGATAAAGATTGATATAAAGCCATCTTTTAAGAAAAATAACAATATCCCAATGAAATGCTATAGCTATATGATGGCAATAAGTTTTTTGAATAAATCCCTATGAATCCATATGTAACAAGGGATTAGGTGCATTTCAAGCACAATGAAACATTGATTTAAAACATGAAACGCCATAGCTATATGATGGCAACATTTTTTAAAAAACATGAAACGTATATAGCTATATGATGGCAATACTTTCTTGACGTAAAGTGACAAGAAAACGCAATATAATAACATTTATGAATAAATCCTACATATTATTTAGTCATTTCAAAACATGAAACGTTATAGCTATATGGTGGCAACAACTCTTAGCCGAAAGTACTAAAAAACCTATCATATCAAGGTTTACAGGCTGTTTCATTAATTTCAGACGCGTTTCATATTCAAAATCTCTTATAGCTTTATGGTGGCCAAAAGTTTTTTTTTGTGAAACGTTGAATCCCTTGTGCGCCTAAGGCTCAAGCGACGTTTCACATTTTAGATTTTCCTCTTAAAGGGAGACATTTCACCAACATTCGATTTGATATAATCAAAATTGAATTTTTGTATCCTATTTAGGTAAAAACTGAAACTCATAATAAGAGGAGGTGAAAAAGATGGCTAAACCTTTCGTTATAAAGAACAAACGTAGTTTAAATGGTGAAACAACAACTCCAGTATTAGTAACAATTAAAGCGTGGCAAAAATTAGTGGCAGCTTTAGAAGGCAAATACTATAGCTTTAAAGATACATATCTCGAAGATATCGTAAATTCAATGTCTTACGAGGAACGAATCGCAGACGAAGAAGGGTTTGTTGAAAAAGCCAAACCATCTTTTTCACTTCAAATGAAAAATCTCTTCACTAAAGCAAATGGTAGAAAACATAAACTATATGGCATTACTAACGCAGATCTAGAAGTATTTCTATTTCTACATAAAAAATGTAATACCTATGGTGAACTTTCTCATGTTTCCATTCACATGCTTTGGGAGGACTACAAAAATTATAAAGAAGCATTTGCACATATTCATCATTCACAATTCTATGTTGCGTTGAAAAAGCTTAGCTTACACAACATCATTAAAATTGAAAATGAATACAGTGGTAAATATAAAATTACATTAACTGATTTTATGAACAAGGAAACGAATAAAGCGAATCCTTACACGTTTATCAGTCCAATTGTATTTACAAAAGAGTTCTTCGATTTATCCATTGCTGCTAAAAAGCTATTCATTGATATCGCAATGCAGCAAAAACGAGAAACTACTTTGAAACGTTCACTTTATAAGTTGGATGAACAAGGACAACAGACTCATTTTGGCGGTATGTATAGCTTCCTACATAAGAAATACCCACATCAGATACGTTCTGTAATGGCTGAATTAACAACTAAATCAACTGCTACTGGATCTTCTTTGTTTAAAATTTGCAAATTAGAAAAAGGGAAAAAGAATAAAAAGCAGTATACGACACTGTATTTATCTGTACACCCTGATTTCTTGTGTAATAAGGAAGTAGGGGAAGCGTATCGCGATCCATTTACACCAAGACTTACATATAAACGTAAAGCTAAGTTCATTGAAGAATCTTTAGTTGAAATGAATATTGCAGAATTTACAAAAGATATAAACCAATTTGTAAATGTCTTAAAACATTCCTGTCATCGTCAAATCCGCCAAGTAATTCGTGGATTACGCGAAATGATTGATAGACAAGAGGGTTTCCCTAAAAATCTTGTTTATACACTTAGCAAATTATTAAAGCAGTCTTCTCAATATCGCGTATTAGATACGGCTGCTAAAACAGGTATTTATTCTCTGATTACACATAATGTACCGAAAGAAAAACAAGAAGATGCGTTATTTAAATTTGGTACTCACTTTGCTATTTATTCATTGCAAAATGTTAAGAAGTTATTCTGTAAAGCGCATGATCTCCTTCATGCTACATATGCGGTTCCTGTAACTGAAGAAGCATACCATCGTAATTATATGCAGTATCAAGAAGAAACTCTATTTAGGAAGTATGCTTTTGAGCAAGGAGTAAATGTAAACGCATATATTGCATTAGAAATTAAAATTCGTGAATTATTAAAATCTCATGGCCATAAAGAACGTCATATTCCAAGTGATATTCGCGAACTGTTCATTGAAAAAATAGATAGATTGCCTAAGGAAAAAATCCGCGTAATTGAAGTTCCAAAAGACTTTAATTTAATCGATTTTCTTCAATCCTTAGAAGCTTTTTACCGTAAAACTAGTGAAACACCACACACGGTAGATCAGCTGCTTCCTGCAATGTAAAATTACATGCTCTCCTTTTTTGAAAAATCAAAGACGGAGGGCTATTCGTGCTGAAATTAAAAATTATATTCGTACTATCTATACAAGAAAGAGAGAGATTCTTAAATTTGAGTTAGAATACCTCTCTTTTTTTATACACTTCCATACAAAATTCCTAAAATATAATCAGTAATTCACAATTTCATTTTACTTTTTCTGAATATTCGTTCTTTTGTTGGGGTTTAATCTACTAAAAATCGTAAATATATATATAAATTCAGTGGATATCTTAATAATATTGTATAAATGTGTACAATATTATAGCTTAAAACTCCATTTATAAGCGTTTTATATATAAATCTACTTAAAATCAGAATGTTTTTTGTTAATTATGTTAATTTACTGAATTATGTCTATAAATTACTTCAAAATGTTAATAAAATGTGGATTATTTTATAGCATATGTGGAGATCATGTTATTAATTTAAGCTAGACTAGCATTGATCTTAAATACACTTTTATGCATCAAAATGATGTCGATTATATGTAGGTTAAGTGATTCAACTTTATGATATTTTGTATTTTTAGAGTGACGTAAAACGCAATAAATTCACTTCCAATAAATGTTTTTTTCGATTTTTTATGGTTCTATAACTTGAAAAACACTGTTATTGCTGGATTTGTAAGCCATTTTTCATAAGTATAATAGTTTTATCTTTATATTCTTTTTATATAAAAGATATATATTATATTAGGTTTTAACGTACTATCCGAAAAATACGCATCTCTTAATTATTTAAAAGGTAATAGTCTTTCACTAAATAAAAAATAAATTTAAATACTTGGAAATACTAATGGTATGATTTAAAAGAAGGTGTGTACTCAGTATGAAAAGGATGATTAATTCAAATAGAAGAATTATCAAAGCTAAGCTAGAACAAATTCAGAACGGCATGTCTTATGATGATATAGTTACAATTATCGGTGGCGACGGTGAACTTTGTTCTGAAGCCACTGCTGGAGGATATAAGACAAGTCTTTATACGTGGGAAGGTCAACGTTGGAATGGTTCTAACGCTAAAGTAACATTCAAAAATGGTAAAATAATGACTAAGGCTCAATTCGGTATAAAGTGGGACGATAGAAATAGCGTTCTTTTTATATTATATCTAATGCTATATAATGTAATATATTAAGATTGGGGGGGATTTCCATGAAAGAACAGCTTCAGAAAGCATGGAATGAGGGATATGATTTACAAAAAGCAATAACAGCAAGTAGGGGTTCTGTTTTTGAAGAAAAAACAACATTTACTAAAATGCTGGACGCTGTGGAAGTTGGTAACGGTATAAAATGTGCTGGATTTATAACAATAATGTGCATGCAATATGGAGTACGTTTCCCAAGTGAAATAAGAACTATCTCCGAATGTAGAGACAATTGGAAAGCTGTAGCAAAGTCTTATATTTTTGGTATCATGGGTGAGAATAGAGTAGAAGAACTGGACGCTAAATAAGGTGTCTTGTTTTATGTCCTAAAACGGTGCGTAATTGCAAGTACCTAACTGACAAGACAAATTCAGAAGGGTACTGCCAGCAATGAGGAAAAGAAATCAATTACAATAAACGTAACAGTAATCAATAAACCATCAAATGAAGCTATTATGTATATGGCAAAGATTTTAAAGACTCTAGGTATTTCTGCTTAGAGTCTTATTTATTTAAAGTAATCCCTAAAAACCGGACAAAGAGAAGGGGGAAAAGTGAAGTAAGCATCAAATAACTCCAAATTTAACTTTTGTCGTATATTTTGGAGTTACTTGACGGGAATATCCTACAAAAAAATAGAAAAATCATTAATACCTGCATATGGTACTTGATTCTTGATCTTGTCTTCTAAACTATGTAAGGTGTATTTTTGCCATTCTTCTAAATTATTCATATCCCATTTTTTTATGAATAATTGATACAAATAAATCTCTCTAATTTTTAAGAAAGTAGGAATTTGTATAATTATATCCTTATGAAGCAGATTTTCTGTTTTATATCCTGCAAAAAAATTACTCATAAATATATCACAAAAAGAATGTGTATTGCCGTTGAAGGAGCTATGCTGCCAATAAGCATGATAGAAAGCTACTGCAATATCTTGAGCATACCAATTAAATGCGCATTCATCAAAGTCAATTGTAGTTATACATCCTTCCTCATTAATAATGAAGTTTCCTAGATGATAGTCATTATGAATAAGTCCGAAAGTATCAGGGCTAATAATATATGAAGTTAGACTGCATACCAACTTTTCATATTTCTCCCTAATCCATGGATCTAAATCTCTTCTAATATCAAAGACATCAGGATTTTTAATTTTCCATTCAGGACGTTGTATTGCTTGTAATTTAAAATCTTTGGATAGTGCATGCATTCTCCCCAAATTTTTACCAAGTTTTTTAAAAGTTGTTTTATTCCAGTGGGATTTATTTGTAACATCAATTTGATTGCCCTTAATAAATTCAAAATATGTTTTAACACGTTCTTCCTCACACTCTAAAGGAATTACTGGCTTAGGTACAAGTACACCTTTTTCATATAAAAAATTCATCCACTCTATTTCTTGTAAAACCATCTCTTTTGTTTTACTCTTTTCAGAAATTCTAACTACCCTTTCTTTCTCTTTGATATAAAAAACGTCGTTATTAAATCCTCCATTCAACCTGATACGATTTTCTTGCATTCTGTTTTCCCCTTTAACTCTCAATTTACAAGAACACTACTATTTGAACAGTAGCATAGTAACTTCTTTGTCTCCTCATTCACTAACCTGCATCGTTAATTTAATAGAACAATTTCTTGTTTTCCCCAAATTATCCACCCCTTCATAAAGCTTAAAAAATAGAATCTATTACTATTAGAGCCGCAATCTCTATTACGTATTATACGATATGCGTTAATATTAGAAGAGACTATAACAAAAATCATCTTAAATCAACAAACAACTCATGAAGAGTCAATAAACCTATATTAAATTAAAAAGACAATTTATTTTGTCGAGCAAGTCTGTCCAAAGTCAAAAACACTTTATAAATAAAGTGTTAGGTTTAAATTCATATGCTAGAAATTCACAGGATTCTTTTTGTATATTGAAAATATGCTAAGCTTCCTGAAAAAATGACAAAAAATATAGAATACTATATTTAATAAATCTTGTTTTAGAAATTAAAATAAATAAAAACATTAGAATAAATTTTTGACCTTTCACACTTACTATAGCAAGCTATTTAAGATTTAAGCTTAGTAAATTTCAAAGTTAATCCATTGGTAAATAAATGAATATTCAGTATCTATTAAGTGTGATTTCTATAGTAGATTTAAAAAGAAACTGATAACCGTTCACAGAAAACGAGCACGTGTTTTGAAGAATTTCGTGTTTAAAATACTAAGATTATAGAAAACTATAAGGGGTCACCATACATGCCTATCAAGCTAAGCTTGGGTATTCTATGAACTTCCGTTCTTGATGCCCACATGCTTGATATTTTGTTTATTTGTTTTTAAAAATACGCATTCCAAATAAACCTTGATTAGGTGTATTTTTTAAGATTATGCAGTTTTCCGCTTTAGATTGGATACAGTGCACTGATAAACAATGCCTAAAATATCAAAGACTGTCTTTTTCTCATATCGATGGGATTTCCGTCCGTTTTTCTGTAATAGGTCAAGCAAACGAAGGAATATTTTTGATACTTCTTGGGTGTCTTGTTGGATAGCTTCATATACTAAGTAAAGATGATCTTGAATCATATAAATTGCTTTATATTCACTTAATTCTTTTTGTTTTTTTGTAGTAACAACTGTCGCATTTTGAACATAGTGGAAGAACAAAGAAAAATAGCGATTAACTGTCCATAAAGATGACATTCTAGACGCTCTCGCTTAATATTGTGACAATGATTGATACCAAAAAGAGACTTCCATGTTTTAAATACAATTTCTATTTGCCAACGTAGTGAGTAGATATCATGGACCTGTTCCATCGGAACAATTTCCCATGGTATGTTGGTAACATAAACGTTGATTTCTGTTAATCGTTTACTTTTTTCAGAGTATGTGACTCCTTTTTTCTTTTCAACATAAGATTGCTGTTTCCTACGTTTATGAATTTGAGTTGATGTAAGTCTGTATATCACAACTCGTGAGGGTAATTTTTGTTGTCCAACATAGGCATTCCGAATCTCATAAGTATCTCCTGATTTTATCTGATGCATGATATCTTCAAGGTCAAGTAAAACATATAAAGATTGCTTTTTAACTGTCCCATCCCGAAAGAATTCTGGCGATTCATTTTTTACATATACTCTATTATTTAATTTCAACCGTGAGACATAGAATACCCCTCGTTGATCCATCTGGTCTAAATCTTTTAGAGAAAAGTATCCTAAATCTCGAATACATAAATCTCCTGGACATAAGGTATCTAAACACTCGGTACCAAAGGTTTTATCATTATTTTTACTTGGTTCCATTTGAAAATTGAGGAATTTCCCACTATGTAAATCATACTCTAGTTGAATCTTAATACCGGCTGTTTGTGCACATCCTCCTGAACCAGGATAAATAGGAGCTAAATGATTGGGTACTTGAAAAATAGTAGCATCTAAAATACGTATACGTTGAAAATAAGAAGTATATTGGTTTTGGATTTGAGACGAATCGTTTAGTTGGCTTTTGACTAAAAGAGAGAATATACGCTGTAGAAATAAAACAGCGCATCGGTTAAAACGTTGATTAAGTCCTTCTGGACTCATGAGTGTAGCTGTATTTGCATAAAGCTGACTACATAATCGAGTGAGAGAATCGCTTGCTATCCGTTGACTAATCCAGATACATAAGGCAGCCAAATCTCGTGCGCCATACTTACTTTTACGTTTTACAAAACCTGTCTCCTGTGCGAGTTGTTGAAGAATATGTGGAGAAAGATATCGCTGTAGTTCTTGGGCAAACAAATAAAACTCATCTTGAATCGAAAGGTTCATACAAAAACGCCATCCTTTCTTTATATTTCTATAAAAAGAATAGCGTATTTTCATTGTTTTTGGGATTAATTTCTTAAGTTTCATAGAAATGTATTTATAAACCCAAAATATGGTTGACATTTCAAGATTACATTTGTAATATATAGAATATAGATTACAAATGTAATACTGGGGGGAATTTTAAATAATGAAAGAATTACCTAAAATATCGGAAGCTGAATTAGAAGTTATGAAAGTTCTTTGGTCAAAATCTCCTCAAACGGCAAATGAAGTGATTGAAGCGCTAGAGGTAACGATGGACTGGAAACCGAAAACCATTCGAACGCTTATTAATCGATTAGTCCAAAAAGAAGCTGTTTCTTACCATCAAGATAAAGGGCGTATGTATGCCTATTATCCTTTAGTGTCGCAAGATAGTTATCTACAAGTAGAAACAAAATCGCTTCTCAAACGTTTCTATGGTGCAGCATTTAAACCTTTACTTGTGAATTTTTTAAAAGAAGAAAAGCTGTCTACAGAGGATATTAACGAACTCAAACGTATTTTAGATAAGAAGAATGAGGAAAATCAGAGGAAGGATAGATCATAATGATAGATATGTTTGTAAACGTCTATCTACCTCGCTTTTTTGATTGGGTGATAGAAACCTCCATTATGGCAAGTATATTAGTTGGCATAATTTTATGTGTCAAAATCTTGCTTAGAAATAAGTTAACCCCGCGATGGCAGTACATGTTATGGATGATATTAATTGTAAGGCTTTTATTGCCATGGTCACCAGATAGTTCCTACAGTATCTATTCTATTCTTTCGTACAGTAATGGAACTTCAGTTATCTTTCACCAAGCTCCTGTAGATCGTATACAAGGATTTACAGATATAGGTGATACAAAGGTAATCACAAAAGAAGATACCTATGCATCTAGTTCAACACAAACAGCTGAGGAAAGTAAAAAACAAACGTACAATAATGAAAAGCAAGATGATAAGACGTTTTCATTTTATACAATCTCCATATATATTTGGCTTGCTGGGGTTATCATTCTGAGCTTTACTACCATCATTATGAATAGGCGTTTATTACTCTACATAAAAAAACAACCTGTTATTACGGATGAGAGGATTGTACGAATTTTTGAAAACTGTAAGAAATCTATGTCTGTTCGACAGGATATCCCACTACTTTTAGCGGGAAAGATTTCAAGTCCAACTGTGTTCGGATTCATTCGACCAAAGGTGTTATTGTCAAGTGTACATATGAAAGTACTAGATGAGCAACAGTTACGATACATTTTTCATCATGAATTAGCTCACATCAAACGAAGAGATGTTGGTGTGAATTGGCTTATGCATGGCTTACTGATTCTAAATTGGTTTAACCCGATTCTTTGGTATGCCTACTCATGTATGCGGGAAGATCAGGAACTGGCGTGCGATGCGTTTGCTCTTACATTTATAGATTCAGAGGAAAACCTTGCATATGGTCATACCATTATTACCCTCTTAGAACACTACTCAAGTTATTATCAAGTACCAAGCCTAGCGAACTTAAGTAGAAATAAAAGAACATTAAAAAGGAGAATTCTTATGATTAAAAAGTTCAAAAAGAACTCTTATCGTTGGTCTGCATTTGGAGTTGTTGCTATTATTGCTGTTTCATCTCTATCCTTACTAAATGCACGTGCAGATGGAATAAATGCACACCAAAAAGAGAAAACAACAGGAAAGGCTACAATGAAAGAAGTAAAGAAACAATCTGGTGACTCTCTTCAAAACGCTGTAGAAAAAACACTAGGTACACCAGAAAATGCAAAGAAAGATCTGGGAATGTCAAAAGAGTCCTATAAAAGGGCTACGGATTATTTGTATTTGGCTGAAAAACATTTGACAAAAGAGGAATTTGAACAGTATATCCAATTTTATAAGGAGATTCGTTCTATTCAGAAAAAGGCGATGGTTTCAAAAGAGGTACCCGAGAATTATGAAGGGGATGTAAAATGGTTTAAGGAAGAACTGTTGAGTCAAGCGGATAATAAAAAATTAAATGATCTCTATAATCAATCACAATCATTAAGCGACAAAATTGACAGCCATTTACGGTACAACCTAGAAGAGGCACAAAAGGTTGTTGATTTTCAAATCAACAAACCAACTTATACAGTTGAGGGCTACACACTAAAGAGAGAAAGAGCTGGCTCATTCCTTACAAGAAAGCCAGAAATACTTGTTGAATTAGAATATGTAAAGGGGAAATATGGTTATATAATTTGTCAGTCACCACTTTTAGAACCGAAAAAAGATCCGTTTAATTGGGATGGCAATGACAATATAGAAACTTATGAATTAGAAGGAAATCAGGTATTCTATGGTACTTATGAAAACTTACAAAGTATGAAGATGATTGTTCCCGCAAAAGGAAAGAATAGTGCATATCAGATAGTCATTATAAATCGCGGCTTAGACTATCGAGCGGAAACAGTGCTTGATAGGAATGTAAACAAAGCGGAACTGGAAAAAATAATGCTTTCCATGTTGAAATAATAAAAAGGTGTTTTGAAGAGTTATATCTTTAGAACACCTTTTATGGTTTCGATGCAAAGATCATTTGATAGCTCTTCTATTCGAATGAATTTTCCTTTTCCACCCCATTCATATACTCTTTTTAGAGTAATAGTATTGGTATGTTCAAGATTTACAGATCCATTGCAATTATCCTGAAGTTTTTGCACCAGAATCATTTACTTAGTGATGATGAATAATATATAAAGGAGCTCAACTCTCAATGGCAAGAAAGTTATTAACACAAAGATTTCCTTTTTTAATTCCTATTAGAATCGGACAACGTAGGCTGTTTAAAAAAATAAGTGACCGTCTTAAAGGTTATAAATTTTCAAAAACATTTGAGCAAAATCCATTACCTTACAGGATTTATAAACATAAATCTTTACTTATTAGAAAATTAGGTGATACGGATATACAGCTACAATATAACAAAATCACCAATCTAAAGCTAGCCATCTGCAAAATAAACCAGGTTGTAATTAAACCGGGAGAAACATTTTCATTTTGGCATCTTGTTGGTAATTCCAGTGAAAAGGCTGGATATAAAGAAGGAATTATTCTAATGAATGGCGAAGCGATAAAGGGAATAGGCGGTGGTCTCTGCCAGTTAGGGAATCTTCTCTACTGGATGTTTCTTCATTCGGAATTGGAAACAGCGGAAAGATATCGACATAGTTTCGACCCATTCCCTGACTATGGACGTGTGATTCCATTTGGAACAGGCGCCACTTTGATGAATGGTATTATTGATCTCAAATTGATAAATAATTCGAATATTTCCTATCAAGTCAATCTACATATTGACGACGAATACATCTACGGAGAAATTAGGGCATCCCAGTATCCTCCATGTACGTATTCTATCGTTGAAGAAGATCATCGTTTTGTAAAAAAAATAGATGGGCAAGTATACAGACAAAATAAAGTTTATAAAAAAATAGTTGATCGTGTCACAGGTAACTTACTTGACATAGAACTAGTCATGGAAAATGATTGCTTAGTAAAATATGAAGTAGATGATGAGAAAATTGTGGGTTCTTTATAGACAAGGATTTTCACTCATCTAAAGATATTTGAAAAAACTGCGTAGATAATTTTAAAATAAAATCTTCCAAGGAAAAAAATATGGCTGAAGTGGATTTATTTTATAAAAATACTAAGTCGATTGTAAGCAGTATTTCACACATCGTAATAGAAAAGGCCCTAGGGTAGAATTGTGAAGTCATCTATCCTAGGGCTTTGCTTATTGTGTTTTTGAACAAGTAGTTGGTAAATCAAGAAGCCCGTAGAAGTAGTTTTGCAATTGTAATTGGGTCATTTAGGTCATCATGCGGCATTTGTTCAAGCATGTACTTCAGTATTCATATGGTATCAGCCCGTTTTCATTAAAAGAAAAAGAGGATGACCTGGGATATGTACTAATTAAAATATAGACGCTCAGTTATCAACAAAGAAGAAAAAAGATTATATATTGGTGTAATTGTAAAGCTAGATAATGATTTGAATGCATGTATACCGTTTCGCTCACCTTAATTTCATTGATGTGATGCTATAATCATCAATTTAAATATATTACTCTCTATAATCATGGGGCTAAATTTTTTGTACAATAATTTTATTTTGGGGGTAACCAGTTTCGTTAGCTTGATAGCGATGTGGCGATACCCCAATTTTGAGTCATAACAAATTATTACAGAGTAGAGTGTTTATTTTTATTTTTTACCATATCTAATATATCCCTTATTACATCAACAACAACTTGAGGTTGATCAATATGTATTGCGTGTCCAGCATCTTCAACAATAATATGTTTTTTATTAGTCGACAAGTTAGCAAGCTCTCCCTGGAATTTCATCCAAGTAGCCATAGACTCCACTGTATGAAAAGGCTGCAGCCCCCCTGTTACAACAATGAGTGGAATGTTTCCAAGTGATTTAGAAGTACGAACTTGTTCTAAGCTTTCTTCCACTTCATTAAGAGAACCTTCCAAAATAAACTGATTATAATAAGCCTCCTGAACTTCTTTTGTAAATAAAGAGGGCAATATTTTGTTTTGATCCTCGTGAGTTGAGTCTAAGAGAACGACTCCTACTACTTCCTCTGGATATGTGCTTGCAAATAATCTTGTATTTAATCCTCCAAATGAGTGTCCGACTAATACATATGGAGGTTTTATACCTGCTTTATTAAGTAATATACGTAGATTTTCGACACTTTGCTGACTATGACGAGGCCTTTCATTCATTTCGCTTTTTCCAATACCAGCTCTATCATAAATAAACATTTTTGAGAACTTTAAAATGTCATCTTTAATAGGATTCCAGCTTTCTAAAGTATCTCCATATCCAGCATCAAAAACTAGGGTTGGACCTTCATTATTTCCCCCTAACAATTCATAGTATAATTCAATACCACCTATATCTAATTTTTTTCCTGTTTCATTCCCCATAAATTCACTCATATTCAATTCTCCCTTTTTATTGTTATCCATTGAAAATTCCAATTAAATTAAATGAGTTCAATTTAATTGAACTTATCGTAACATGCACTAATTTTCTTTTCAATCAAAAGTTTAATATAATTGAACTAATAGACTGAATTACAAAGGATGTTGAAAATGAATGAAATAGGAAAACGAATAAATAAATTAAGAGTAGAAAAAGGTATGACACTTGTAGAGTTAGCTGGTAATAAAATGTCAAAAGGGATGTTAAGCATGATTGAAAATGGGCATTCGAATCCTTCGATGGATAGTTTGAAATTTATCGCGCACCAATTGGGCTGCGATCCTCAATATTTGTTAGGGAGCCCTACATCCGATGAGCTAAAGCACTTATTTAATAAAGTAGAGGAAGCGTTTGAAGAAAATAATGATGAACTGATAATTAATTTGACACAAGACATTTTGGACCAACAGTTTCCCATTTCATTTGAATCTGCTAGGATATTAGAGATTTCTGGAAGGGTAGTTATGAAGTCCGATCAAAAACGTGGGAAAATGTTGATAGAACGAGCAGTAGCAATCTATGAGCGGTTATCCCTTTATAGCCACTGCGTGGCTGTTAAAGTACATATGGTAGAATACCGTGCAAAAGAGGGGGATTACCATGATGCTCTGATAATGTTACGAAATGTCAGAAAAGAGTATCATGAAAAAACAACAGTGATTGATATGGTCGTTGAAATAGAAGCGAATTACGTTGAAATGGTCTTACTCTTCGGGATAAGTGACTATAAATCAGGAAAGAGTAAGCTTAATCAATTAATCGAACTATCTAAGAGAAAAAGGGTCTTTTATAAGATGGATAATATTTTCCGAATTGCAGCGTTTCAAGCCCTTCTTCATAACAATGAAAATGATTATGCTTATTTTATCAAGAAGTCAGAACAGTTTGCTGTTTTTAGTGAAAATGATGAATCTCTAGCTTTTACACTGTTACTTCAAGCACATTATCATAATCAAACATCAGAGGATTATGAACAGGCCCTTTATTACTTAGATAGGTTTGCTACCCTAGTAAAGGGGAATCTCGGAAGTGACTATTATTATCTTGAAAAAGGTAAAGTATTATTAGGAAAAGGACATGTAAAAGAAGCCCTTGAAGCATTTGAACAATTTAAGATGCCAAATACGACTATTTACCCACTTGAATTATGTATTCTCTACACTGCAGATGCATATAGAGCACATTGTCTTTTACAACTAGGAAGAATAGAGGAAGCACTTACCTATGCGCAGAGAGCAGTTAGTAAAATAGATTCGCTACCCCAAACGCCTTATCAAAGTTTTATAAGAAACACCTTAGAGTTAGTGAATAAAACCTATAATAGTATTTTCGATAGAAAAAATGAATAGCTTATAGGGAATAAAGAAGAGAATGTCAATTTAAGAAAAGCAACTACCCCAAAACGATAGAATTAACATTTCTAAATCGAGAATGAACCAATCTTTCGTTTTGGGGGTTATCTATTTTCTTAGCTTGATGGGTATGGGGTCACCATATCATTTAGGGAAAACTGTACGTTTAGACACAATTCGGACACATTTTAATCAGTTCTCTGTGCGCTAAATTAAAATGAATAATCTGTGAAGTCGTGAGAGGATATTTAGGGATAGAGGTGTGAATTTTTTATTTATATGTCGTAGTTAATTTTAAATTAAATGGCGTGCTATTTAATTTAAAAAGAAGCTAATTTCCTTTGAAATAGAGAGATCAGCTTCTTTTTTTAGAGTGGTTAGTAAATCTATTTTCTACGTTTGGAAATTTTGTACCTACTATATAGTAAGTATATGGTCTTATATTAATCATGTTTTAAAGATTTAGCACTGTGAATAAAATCTTCTATATGACCAATTATTTTATCTGCAGCTTTAATTGTTGTTGAAATATCCCCTTTAATCTCTAAACTATGATTTGCATTAGGTATAACAATTGTATGCACTAAATTATTATTATGCAGAGAATCAATTCGTTCTTTAATAAAATGAGGGTCTTGATCACCTATCACACAAAGAGACGGCCATTTTGTATATAGAAGTGCATTATATACATTGTCATCCTTTATAAGAGGTGTTAACCATATTCCATATGCACTTCGAACGAAACTCTTTTGTTTCCATTCATATGCCATAGGTATAGTCCCAATGGATTTACTTAGAATGAAATACCGTTCATACGCTGTATCTTTTAATACATCGTAAACAACAGTTTTGACATCTTCATATATCCAATGATCTTGTTCTGTGCTAGTAAGCTTTGTGAAATGTTCATTCCTTATGTAGTTGTAATCTATATGAAGGATATCGACATTATTGTTCATGCATGTATTTGTTGCATAATGAAAAAGTGGGCGTTGTGTTGTATATCCTGATCCTGGAAGCATGATACAAATATCTTTGTTTTCACTTTTGCCACGAATCCATGTATAAGGGATAATAGAATTTTTGTTTCTAACTACTTTTTTTTCAATAAATTCATACATGTTTGATTCTCCTTTCTGGTTGGTTACTTGGGTATGTTGCAGGAAGAGGATTATTATAATCCCAACTAATAATTGTTGCGCTATCCCGACCAAAATTCTTATGAACATGCTGTAGTACATGTTGTACACTACCTTCTATATCTGAAGAAACAGGAGCAGCGTAGCAATCTGTATATAAGTGAACAGGATTTTCGTAATATCTTTCACCACATTCCAATACTCCATCTGTAACCATAATAATGCGATTATGGCCTGTTCTTAATTCCTTAATGCCAGAAGAATAACAAGGGATAGGTAATGAGAACGTATTAACATCACCAATCCACTCATAAAAATGACGTTGATTTAGGGCGTATTGGCCCAATTTATGTAATTCCTCATGCAACAGATAAATTAAGCAGTCACCAATTGATAGCCACCATACATAGTTGGCTTTTCTCACACAAATGAGACAGGCTGTCTCACCTTGTACTTGCTTACATGACTCAAAAAAATCTTGGGATTGAAATACAGATATAATATGTGTTTTAACTAATTGAAGAGCAACTTCTACAGACATATCTAACATAGATACAATTGTATTCCATTCATTTTCAATTGTGTTCACTACTAAGTGGACGCTTTCCGGAGTGTTGTGGCCATCTAAAATCATAGCAAATTCCCAGTCATTTCCCTTTCCAGTCATAGCACCATCTTCATTTTTATAGGCGCCCGCTTGCTTGTTACCACCATATCTTCCTATAACTATCTCATTATATGTATCCAATTTAATCTGATGGATGGCCGGATTTTTTTCTCCTATCCATAGAAACTTCTGATAAGTAGTGCCACCTGATTCAATACATTCTTTTCTATTCACCTAAATATCCCTCCTATGGTTTATCGAGTTTTAGCTGTGAAAAATTATATAATTCTTCTTTGCACAAGATATCCTGTATGATGAAACAAAAAAGCCTATCGTCTCTACTTATAAGAGACGATAGGCTTTGCCTTCCGCGGTACCACTCTTGTTAATTCAAAATTTAATTGAATTCACTTTTCTACCCATTTACGAAGGTAAACCGTTAAGACCTAATACATATTCGGCCATACCGCTCCCAGGTGAGTTCAGGCGACTCCTTGTCTGCGTTTCACCAACCCGCAGCTCTCTAAGCAATTCATCACTCCTTACTACTCCTGTTCATTGCGTTATATGTATAAAATTAATGAAATTGTACTATTTATTTTTCGTAATATTAAAACTATTTCAGATTAGAGTCAATAAATAATTAGTAAAAATATTACTTTTAATAAGTGCATTATGTATATTTTTCTGAATTCTCATTAATAAAAGAAAGAACTGTTCAGAAAATTTTATATTTTTGGACGCGATAATATTGAACAAAAAATCATAGGATTTCTCCTTTTTGTGTTCAAAAATATGGGGGCTTTTTTACTACGACACACAATAATTTCACGTGCCGTAATGAGTAATAAAAAATAAAACAATACCAAAAAAGAATTCCATAAACGGTAAGTAATATTTCGTATGGTACTTTGTTTTTATTAATGAGTTTGGGATATACAATTTCAAAACTTGTCTGTACAGAAATAATAAAGTTGTTTAAAAAACGCTGGTCATGCTATTCAACAATTGGACCATTTAATGGAATAAAGCTTATTGAGTTAACCGGGACAGGTTGGTTAATAAGAAAAGGAAATGAAACCAGTTTTATAGAATTAATTAGGTAATTCATTTTCCTGGAGGGATAACTGAATGGCTGAATTGATTTATCATGTTGCAGTTTCACTAGATAACTTTATTGCAGATCAAGGTATGATAGATGGAAATATTAATAATTCTAGCTTTTTATTTGATGGGGATCATGTCCCAGATTTTTTATCAGATATTCATCAATACGATGCCGTATTGATGGGTGGAAAAACATATGAGTTTGGATTTCAATTCGGTGCTAAACCAGGTGAACCTGGCTATAAGGGCATAAAACATTACATATTTTCAAACTCCATGCAGTTTGAGTCAAACGAAGAGGTCGAACTTATCAAAGGTGATGCTATAGGATTTATTAAGAATCTCAAGCAGCAAGGGAAGGGTAAAATTTGGCTATGTGGAGGCGGAGAATTAGCTGGGTCGTTGATTAAACATAAACTCATTGATCAATTGGTGCTGAAGGTTAACCCAATTATAGTCGGTGAAGGTATTTCTCTATTCGGAAGCGTAAAGCCACGTCTTAACTTAAAGTTAGTGGACATGAAACAGTACTCTAGTGGAGTTGTCAAACCGACTTACAATATTATTTATACTTAGGATTATCCTAGAGAACACCTGTCTTTAATTAATTTTTAACAATAAAATTTCAACCAATTGCTCAATAAAAGGGCGCTATTGTTGAACAAACCTTAAATTATTAAACGACTTTATTGTTATATTTTTTGAGTACAGTGAAGTATCTTATATCGAAAATTAAACAACTATATTTTAACCCCGTCCTAAATTTAGAACGGGGTTATGCTTGTTTTAGGTTTTAAAATTAAATAGCTTTATTGTCTTTTTACATTGTCTTTGTAAATAAACCTTGCTACCGTCTCCAATTCATAAACTTTAATGATACAATTTAAGAGGAATTTTAAATCAATTCAGAAAATAGAGGGGGATACAACTATGTCACGTTTACAGCAACATTTTGAAGAAAGAAGAGAATACATCTTTAATCGTCTTAAACAACCAGAATACATGGAAAGAAGTATAGAAAAAGTTCAACAAGCTCAAAAAGAGATTAAAAATACAGTACGAACGATTAAAGATTTGTTACTCTTAGACAAAACAACTGATCCTTGTTTACCAGAAGTCGTTCAATTTTCTCTTCAACATATTATTAATTCCGAGTCTTTTGAGAATGTCAAAAACCTTGTTCCATCCTCTATGAAAAAGTTAAGTGAAGAAGAACGTGCAAAAGTGTTAGATGAAATATTAAGCATAGCAAACAACATCATGAATCTAGAACGTACCGTTTTTATCATGATGTTTAACGAAAAAGAGAAAATCCTTATGGATTCTTATAAGAACAAGCGTAGATCACAAACAGAACTTCATTATGATATTGCTGACAAAGAAGGGTTCGACAAAACGTTTTATGAAAAGCGTATTGATTCATTACAAAATGATATTCGTGTGATATCTTTTAAAAAGCTATGTGATAATGAACCCGCACCAGAGGACATAGAACTATTCAAAGAACGTTATGAAACAGTTATTTTACCGAAGGTACAGCAAATTATTTCCCTAATTGAACCAAGTCTAATAGATATAGAGATATTTTTAAGTCTAGTAATCGAATACGGTGTAGGAGAAATCACTTTAGATGAAATGATTCAAAAATTACACGAATACCTTTCTTTATTTCACAAATTATCAAAGGTTGAATATTGCCCAACGGTTGAGCTAACAGTAAAAGAATATTTATTATTAGAAGTCATGAACCGTTCCAAAAAAGGAGAGGGGTTGCAACCATCTAAATGATGTATACCACTCTACCCTAATCACCGAGTTTGATACTCTTGAGAAAGATTTTGTATCTTAAGGATAAAGGGTTTGTCTTTATTTATTATTATGGAAAGTGATTTAGAGGAATAAACATACTCGGTGATTAGGGGATAGGTAACTATTTCAAACATTTGAAAGCTCGGTAATTGGGTAAATAACAAATGCTCCCTCATTCTCCCTGTAAGGAGGCATGAGGAGGGCCTCTATTAGGAAAGGGATGGTGCGCTTATATATTTTAAAAAGACATCCTAAGGTGCCTTCCTCCGACTTGATAACCACTTTAATTTTAATAACATTGGATTCCCATCCGAATACTATTTTACCACGTTAAGTAATGTTGGTCATTGAGAAAGTCAAATACGTAGTGTTCATATATAGTGACCCTAGGAGCATGCAAGATTTAATACAGTTTTTTGGTTGATCCAACAACAATCGAGAAACCTAAAACCGCACCAGAATAGGAATGTATAAAAAAATGCATAGGTCCATTGAACGAAAAAAGGAGGTTCCCTTGGGAGAGTGGGGTTCCTCCTTTTCCTTGCTACTGATAATAGGACGTTATGTTAACTCAATATGTATAAAGTATACAAAACTAAAAATATAAAACTAGTTTATAAAAAGGTGATTTATATATAACATGCTTCATAAAAATAATATAACGTTTTTTTATTACTTTTATTTTGTTTATTTCATGCATTTATTAGTTAGGATAAAAGTTTTTGGAGGTGAATCATGTTTAATAAAAAGAAATGGGATGGTCTTATACCGGATGATTTATTAAATGCCCCTGCATTAGATCTAAATTTGATTGGTCCTACAGTACCATCTATTCCTTCTTTTACTTTGCCAACAGGACCGACAGAAACAACAGGAGATACTGGTCCAACCGGGCCATCTGGAGGGCCACCAGAACCGACGGAACCAACAAGAGACACCGGACCTACGAGAAACACTGGGCCTACTGGACTATTATCTACCAATCGAATTTATGTATCAAATATAGGAAATAATGACATATCGGTAATTAATGGAACAACTAATACTAGAATTGTTACCATTCCTGTTGGATTTGGCCCAAGAGGAATAGGCATTAATACATCTACCAATCAAATTTATGTAGCAAATGGAAACAGCAACAGCGTTTCTGTAATTGATGGACTAACAAATAGTGTAATTACTACTATTCCTGTTGGAACTTTACCAACAGTAGTGGGAATCAATATATCTACCAACCTCATTTATGTAGTAAATGCACTCACCAATAATGTTTCTGTAATTAATGGAGCAACTAATACCGTGATTACTACAATTTCTGTTGGGATTTTTCCACAAGGGGTAGGAGTTAATCCATTAACTAATCGAATTTATGTAACAAATTTTTCAAACAACAATATTTCTGTGATAAATGGAATAACTAATACCGTAATTACTACAATTTCTGTTGGAATTGGTCCAGAACAAATAGGAATAAATCCATTAACTAACCAAATTTATGTAACAAATTCTGGGAGCAACAATGTTTCTGTAATTGATGGAGGAACCAATACAGTAGTTACTACAATTTCTGTTGGAAATTCTCCAATCTTTTTAGGAGTTAATACATCTACCAACCTCATTTATGTAGTAAATGCATTCACCAACAATGTTTCTGTAATTAGTGGAGCAACTAATACAGTAATTACCACTATTATTGTAGGAAATTCTCCAAAAGGAATTGGAATTAATCCATTAACTAATCGAATTTACGCAGCAAATTTTGAAAGCAACAATATTTCTTTAATAAATGGAATAACTAATACTGTAATTACTACAATTCCAGGATTTCTCGCACCATTTGGTGTAGGAGTAAATCCTTAAAAATATGTTGAGTTGCTTTATCTATTCCATCTTTAAGACTACAACACATAAAGGACGTTATGTTAACCTGACATGTATACGATATACATTCAAAATTGAATTTAAGTAGGCTACTAGGCATACATCCAATCTAAGCTTTGACCCTAAGCATAAAATTAGTTATAAGTCTAATTTCAATAAGGAGTGAACCTCGAATCATGGTATATATACGACAAATGCCACTCTATGCCCAGAGTCCTTGGGGTCTTCAAAATTGTATATTTCGGTTCACATATCTGTCGCTTAGAAACGGAGACAATTTCTGGTTTTTTTTGACGACTGTTGGGCACGAAAGAGTTTATGGCTATAGGTTTTTCGGCGGGAGATGGAATCATTATTCAGTTGCTATAAACGATATTGTTTCTTTCCATTGTTCTCCTCCGACTCCAACTCCAACTCTATATTAAAACACTACGCCTGGCCTTCATAATCTGAACTAACTTATTAGATTTCCATCCCGAACATAAAGTGTAGAACTTCCGAGAACGATAATTATGTAAATAAGCTGTCCATATGGGCAGCTTACTGTATTTTGTGCTTAGCGTGGTTTTTTCCGACCATCGCCATCAAGCTAGGGGTGTGCAAGGAAAACTTCAGAAGAAAAGCAAGCCCACTCTTTATATACAAATAGATAAGGAGTGGGCTTGCTTTGGCTATCGATAATGATAGGTTAGGTTAATTTTACATGTATATGAGATTTATCATTATTCATCATGAACCTTTTTTGATGGTATTTATATATATATTTACTCATAAGAATAGAACTAACTTAGTATTTACTGGGGGGATTGAGAATGAATAGGGATGAAACCTCATTACATCCTGATACGGGTGTTACGTCTGTAATGTTTGTTGAACGATCATTAAATGAAATTCGTTTTTGGTCTAGAATCATGAAGGAGCATTCTCTTTTTCTTCGATTGGGGTTTAGATGTGAGGATACCCAACTAATCGAAGAAGCTAATCAATTTTACCGATTGTTTGAACATATCGAACAAATAGCGTATTCCTATACAAATGAAACAGATCCTGGGCAAATAAAAAGATTTAATTCAGAAGTACAACAAGCTGCAACTAATATTTGGGGATTTAAACGAAAAATTCTAGGATTAATTCTCACATGTAAATTGCCAGGGCAAAATAATTTTCCACTGTTAGTTGACCATACAAGTAGGGAAGCTGATTATTTTAGAAAACGTTTAATTGAATTAAATGAAGGGAAATTAGATGCCCTTCCTGATGCTATTATTAAAGAAAATGTTTTCTTTTTAAGAATTATGGCAGACCATGCTAAATTTATTGGTCATCTTCTTGATCCATCGGAAAGAAAGCTTGTAGATACAGCACGGAATTTTAGCAATGATTTTGATGAATTAATGTATCAAGCAATTGACTGAGAATCTATGAAACCACAATCTCAAACAGTTCCTCTTTTGGATCAATTTTTAGATCAAAATCGTGTGTCAGTCACATCTCTTCGGGATTTTAAGAAAACGGCACGTGATTTAATTGAGCAATGTAAAATAAAGAGTATTATTCATCCATTATTAGCAGACCATGTATTTCGTGAAGCAGATAGATTTCTTGAAATAATTGATATGTTTGATGCTCATCTTACCAATATTAAATCACAACCTAGATATTAAAAAATAAGGAAAGATACTATTTTGCTTTAAGCTGAGAGGTTAACAATTTATTGTTAGCTCCTTTTCCTTATATACCTGATTAACTAGAAATTAAATCTCGTTATTAATAAAAGATAAAAAGCAAAACTCTCTTTACCATTTGTAAAAAAGAAAGTATTGATATATTGCCGTAAAAAAGACACCCATATAAGAGTGTCTTTTCCCATAGTTTTTTAGCAGATTCAAGAAGCTCCAATGATTATTAATAAAATAAGTAATACAACTATTAAAGCAAATCCTCCAGCAAAACCGCAACCTCCGCCGCAACTACCACCAAATCCCATAATAGATCCTCTTTTAGATAAGAGGGGAAAACAAGGGTCATTCATGTATTTTAATGAGTTCACTTTACCTTATGTTTTTAAGGATGAATTGAGCAGGTCCTTTTGAAAATAAAGAAAAGACACCCTAAGGTGCCTTCCTCCGATTTGATAACCACTTTAATTTTAATAATATGAGTGTTGGACTCCCATCCAAATATTATTTTATCATACATCCCAAGTATTGAAAACGCATTCGTTAACTTACTTAATTATTTTATCCATAACTTCTTTATATTTATTAAACTCATTATCTTTCATTTGTCCATTCATCGGTAAAAGATATTTCCCCTTAGCGTATGTATGCGAGAAAAGCATCGGAGCGTTGTTTCCTAATTCATTATAGTCATTTATTCAATATTATAGATGGACGCTATAGAAAAGAACTCCCTCCCTTATATACAAGTAATCTACAACTTAAAGAACTACAGAATCAAGTAGGGAAGCGTTCATATGATTGAATGGTTGAAACAAGCCTTACGGTTGAAAATAAAGCGGAAAGCTATAGAAGAGAGATTGCTAAGCAACGTCTTCAAAGATTCATAGAGGCGTAAAAGGGGGATGTGAAATTGTTAAATTATGGAGCTCCGTCTAAATCATATTGTGATATTTGCGGTGCAGCGATTGATACCATCGATATTCACGAAGTGCATATTGAAAAAAGAAACGAGAATTCAACTCGAATCAGAATTAGAAAGTGTTAATTCAGATATAAGCAACATGAAACTACATTTAAATATGTTAGGGCTTAAGAAAAAGAAAACAGAAGGAAATTTAGATGATCTACTTACACGTAAGAGACAAATTGAAAGTTCATTAAAAGGAGCGTAACAGAATGAATGTAAGAGTAAAGATTAAGCGAGTGAAAGATAAGCTTGGCCGGGTAGGCCCAGTAGGGAACTGAAAAGGCTGCATAGGTGGAAGTGTAGGTCCAATCGAACCAGGGTTTAATGCAGCAGAAGATAAAAACTCATCCAATATAATTCCCCTCTAAAAATTCGTATTCCTAATAGTAAATGCAGCACCAATTAGATTATCTGGAGAAAGCAGAGAAGATGGGAGCGATTTGTTTCTTCCTTATTGAGTTCAGTAAGGACAAGTCAGTATTCGTGGTGCCACTATCAGTCATTCAATCTTATGTAGGGATGTCTCATCAACCAAAGGGCAAGAAGTCTATACCAAGAGCAGACCTTGATATTTATGGATACTTAATAGAACAGACAGAACGAGCGCCAGTTGATTACTTACAATACGTAGATGAAGCAGTGACTCCAGTTATGTTCGATGGAATGATTCAATTTGATCAGGACCATCAAAAGGTAGCAAAGAACATTGAAGCAGTGAAAGAGAAGATGGTTAACAAGAAACGTAAGTTATCAAAGGCTTAATGGATAACGGAACCATGCAGAGTAGAATGGTGGGGGCTACTTTACTAAGCATGTTTTCCTTATTCAACAAAGAGATAGTAAAATTTCACGTACCTGATGTAAATGTAAAAACCAAAATTCGAAATAGGGGGATTCCTTCATGGAAAGACAATTAACTTTATTACGGGCTATCGATGATAAGAAAGTACAAAAGGAAGTAGTAAGTGTATTAAAGGAATACAGAGCACTTAAGATGCGATTCAGTAATGATGTAGAGCAGGAAGGAATTAGTTTATTCCCTGAGTTACGTGATTCTAGAAACATGAGTAAATGGAAGGTGCAACAGGTTGAGAAGGCCCTTAACAATTTATTAGATGAGGATGAGCGTAAAATCGTTGAGTGTAAGTTTCTGACGAACGAGAGAGTAAAAGATTCAGATGTTTATCACGATCTATTACTCAAGAAGACTTATTTCTATGAGAAGAAGCAGAGTGCGGTTAAATTGATTGCTACAGCACTTGGAATCATCTAAAAATAGCGAACAAAACGCGAACTTTTCGGGGGATTAAATAAAATGCTAAAAATTATAAATTATATGTACAAGCCCTTTGACAACCGCATATCGAAGAGGATTAGTACACCTATAAGTGAAACGTTCTTATGCGAGAATGTCACGGTAACGTATACCGCATAGTAGGGCGGGCAAGGCGGTACGGGTGCTTTTTTCTTTGTTATATAGAAATTACACATTAATAAACAAACTGGATACTTAAAAAGAAATTGGGTATAAGCACATTTATCTTAGAGACACATATTATATATCATGAAAAACTTCTTTGTTTTTCAAATAACGAACCTTATGATGTGAACGAAACTCGCAGAACTAGTTACATAAAAAGTTCGCCTTAATTGGTGAACTTTTTATTTTGAATAAAATGGACAATTGAAAAGAAGGATGATATATATTGATGAGAAGTGTTTCTTTAGCGATTACTTTATTCAAGGGGAACATTATCCGATGCGAAAGAAAGAGTTAATAAGATAATGGAAAGCAGATTTACAAGAGATTGCTAAACAAAAGGAACGAGAGAGAAAAATAGAAAGAAGCGGAAGAGATATTATATTCCGGGTAGCTCGTTTCACTTCATGACTAGCAAGGATATCTATCACAAAAAGAATGGGGTATGGAAGCAAGGAAATAAGTAAAAATGAGAGTAAATATGATTTGATTAAATTTATAACTACTATTGTAGGCGCTGCCTTTATCTGGGTGGCGTCTTGTTTGTTGTTAAGGAAAGATAAGGAGTAGCAAAACAAACGTACACAACGAACGAAAAAGAAAAGCAAGAATCAAATGATTCCTGCCTGATGGAGAACTGTAATTAGTCCGCCAATAGCAATAATAAACTCTGATGAAATATTAATCTTTAACTTAATGTTCATGATTCTGCTCCTTTTATCTAGTGTCTTACATGGGTATATACAGGCTAGAAGGAAGTTAGTAACAGAAATTGAACTACCCCCACTTTCACTTCTAAACGAAGTGAAAGTGGGGGTAGTTCAAGCCTAGTTATTTTGTTTGGCCTCATTTTTTTGTAGATGAAATAAAAGAAGGTGTTGTTATTGTTTATGATTCTTCAATCGCAAGAGAACAGGCATTCCCAGAACAACCTATTGAAAAAATGGTAGATATTTACCGAGCATTAGGAGAGCCTTCAAGGCTGCAAATTTTGAGAATATTACAAGAGCGTTCATTAACAACACAATCTTTGGCACAAATTTGTCATTTAAGCGAGGGCGCAGCTTCTAGACACCTTCAGGTACTAAAAAAAGAAAAATTAGTTATCAGTAGAAAAGATGGAAATATGTATTATATAAAAGTCAACAAAATATTATTCAAATTCTTTCAAAGTTAGTTACTGAAGCGACGGTAACCTAATAGAACACAATATTACTTGTGTTCTATTAGGTGCTATAGGGGTATCGTTCAATGCCATCAAGTTAAGAATTCAGTATTATGTATAATCATGACAAGAAAAAGAGCACCCTTAACATGTAAGGATGCTCTTTATTTTACTTAAGAACGGAAGGTGAAGTCTTTTCTAACCATAGAATGCCATCATATTGTTCGATAGGAATCATGATTTCTTCTCGCTTTTTGATCCCCCAGTAACTTGCAGCAGTTGGGGTAAACATCCATGACGTTTCTGGTCGTTTACTTTCTCCCTTTAAGTTTACAAAGACATTTGGACTTCTGACAGTGCTGATAATTTTTTCAACACTTTGTTCTTCATGTTCGTTATGTACAGGAACAACTTCGTCATGTTGATTATTCCAACTGCTCCCACTATACGCAAACACTCCAATTGTGTACATTTGGTTTTTAATGCGCTGCGGAAGATAATCCATCATATTTGGGCCTACATAATTGTATTGCTGCGCCTTCGTCCAATCTAATATCATTTTTGAATTTTGTTTTCGAATATGATAATTATGCCCCCACACAATGATTTTTTGGTTTTTATACTGCATTTCAGTGAGCCATGCTAAGTTTTGTGCCATTTTTTGATCTCGGATATAAGAAGCGTAGTCTTTAAGGTTAGGGGAGTAGATACCACCTTTAAATTTCATTTCAGCATCTAAATGCGTTTTAATCGCATCAATCCGTATATTAATTGATTTCTCCAGAAAGTCTACATCATACGTGGCATGAGGTGCAACTTGAGACAATTCAGATTTATGATTCTGAATAAACGTTCTAACCTTTTCAAACTTGTTGATTACGGGCTGTATTTCAATTTTAAATTGATCATAGGGATATGCCTCATATCCATTGTAATACCTATCCAGTTTAATCAACTCTGTTACTGCTGCATCAAATTCAGACGCCATTTCAGGACTTAATTTTTGCAACCAGTCTTTCGCATAGGAGTGGAATGAAGATTTATAAAACAAATTCATATCAAAACCAGCTAATGTGATTGGCTTTCCTTTTTCTTTTTGTTCTTTCATATAGATAAACAATTGTTCAATTTCCTCTGTTTGCCATACACCTTCTAATGATTGCCTCATTGCTTCCGTAGCGGTTAAGCGGTCAAAATTTTGCTGAACAGCTGATGCTTCCGCAAGCCCTGATTCAAATGCAATCACATCATATCCCATTTCCTCATGTAAGTACTTAATTATTCGTATTTTGGATTGATTGATTGATTTCTTTCGCACCATGTGTACTTTCGCCAAGTACAACAATCCTCTTGTCTTTTACCTCCTCTTTAAGAAATGATAAATCTTCTGTTGTTTGGGAAGTGGGTTCATGTAATATTTTTGCATGTCCGTTTAACCACTCCTCCCATTTGGGTTGGTCGACTGGTTTTTCTGCTGCAAATGCAACAGATGTAAAGGTTGTACAGGCAAGAAGAGAACTCATTAGCCCGATTTTCCATTTTTTACGCACAACAACGCCTCCAAGACTCATATTTTTAGAGATTGAATAGAATTAATATAAAAAATTTACTAATATACCATTATTTATAATAATACATATGTAGATCCTAAACAATATTAATATTATGAAAATTAAAAATACCCTTCATGCATAAAGATGAAATCTTCGATATACTCATAGTGCTTTTAAATAGTAGAGACGGATTATTCGCTATTTGGATTAATACCAAAAGCTAAGATAGAAATTCACCTAGAGAATAAATTTATATTTTAAGTGGCATGAGAGGAATATTTTTAAAGCGAAATAGTATAATATTAAACTTTAAGGGTAGGAAGAGCATAAGAGAGATGAATTGGGTTATCCAGTAAAGGAGAATGCTACATGTATAACTGTAATCAATGTGGGACAGAAATGATTATGCAATTACAAGATAGATATAGAGAATACTGTCCAAAATGTGAAGAACTTAAACCAAATAGCTTGGTATACTATAATTTATACGAATTACTAGATTATATGGAAGCTAATAATTACATGAATAAGAAAAATATGCTACATAATTTTCTAAAATGGGAGTTTGATTTAACGAAAGGAAATATATTTAAGTTATATTTAGACGTAAATAGATATGATCAGGAATTTACAAAACAATTAGAGGCCTATATGAAGGGAATTCGATCAAAATTAAATGTTAAGTATGAAGATGATTATATCTGGATTAAGATTAATTAGATGAGATTCTACATATAATGAGTTTTTCTGATATATAAAATTTTGTTTATATTTTAGTTTTGCAACAAAATAATATAAAAGTATAAAATGAGGAGGGTGTATTAATTTTCTTAATGTATCATACTACGTAGCTGAAAAGGTTATATAATGGTTATGATATAATAAAATTCAAGTATACTAAGGGGGATTAATTTAATGATTTTTCAAAGCATGATAACAGCTATTATAGAAAAATTACAAGAGACGGTGAATCCCTATTGGATAATTGTGTTTGGATCAACGGCTGAGAACAGAGAACGAGAAGATAGTGATATTGATATAGCTTATGTAAGTGACACAACTTTAGGGAACTATGAACGTTTTTTATTAGCACAAGAGTTAGCTAACATTGTTCATAAAGATGTTGATTTAGTTGATTTATCCGAAGCTTCTACAGTTTTTCAAGCTCAGATTATACATACAGGAAAGACGATATTTTGTTCGGATGAAGAACGTAAGGCTATTTTTGAAATGAAAACCTTAAAAATGTATTCAAAATTGAATGAGGAACGCCAGATAGTATTTGATGATATAAAGAAAAGAGGTTCTATATATGAAGAATGAGGTTATTTTAAATAAAATTTCTACAATAGAGCGTTGTATAAAAAGAATCCAAGATGTGTATGGAAATGACCCTGAAAATTTAGAGGACTTTACAAAGCAAGATTCAATAATATTGAATATACAAAGAGCTTGTGAAGCGAGTATTGATTTAGCGATGCATATTGTTGCTGGGAAAAAATTAGGACTACCTCAATCTAGTCGAGAGGCTTTTGATTTATTGGTTACAGCAGGATTACTTAGCGCAGAGCTAGCAAATAAGTTAAAGGCGATGGTTGGATTTCGTAATATTGCTGTTCATGATTATCAAAGTGTAAATTTAGATATTGTTCGTCAAATTATTGAAAAGCATTTAACCGATTTTAAACTATTTACGAAGGAAGTTATGGGGATATTGGAATTTTAGGGGAAAGAACAGAATAATAAAGCTGAGGAAGAAAGTGATTCTATGACTCCCGAACCACCTATGGAAACAAACACTTATTTTCGTAAGAAGAAACGCGATTAAAAGGATGAGTTTGTCCAAAATCTCTGGATTGAAATGGTTGAATATCGTTTGTCTAATGAAGGGGAGGTTTGTTCGTGTTATGTTGGTGCTTTGCACGAGATGCGTGTAGATAATGTTAGGAACAATACTATATACAATTTTATATCTAGCAATTTAAAAAAATTAAAATATAGAATAAAAATGAGGGACCTATTGAATAGGTTCCCTTTTTTGTTTTACGAAAGTAAACTTTTTATCATTTTAGCCAATTCATCTCCCACCTACTCACTTCGCGTTCCTTGAGGAAGGAGTCTTCTTGGCTAAAATGATAAAAACTATATTTGACACAACAAAGTAGCTAGCTCAATTAACTAATTACTTATTGTACAAAAGAAATTAGGCCCTACATGTAATGATGTGTAACTTTAAGTTGCAGTTGTAGTGTAAACAATATTGGACAAGTTATACGGAAGTGAACTTTTTGAACTATCCCCACTTTCGCTTCGTTTAGAAGTGGGGGTAGTTCAAGTAGTTGCGCAGGTATAGATAAGAAAAGCATCCAAAACGGGTAATTTTTCTTTGTTGTATAGAAATTACACATTAAACCAGTGAACATTCTAATAAGACAATCATATGATGAATCGTGGGACGAGTTATCATATGAGGTGAGACTTGGAGCGCCATACTTATTTGTTGAAGGGTACCTAATGACAGGTACTCTTTTTATATTGCAACATTTAATAAGGACAAGCATATATTGGAGTATAGGGTAGTCCCCCCTTTCATATATTTGAGCACCTGCAATCGTAAGGTGCTATTTTTTTGTCCAAAATGGACGTTTGGATTAAATGATTATATAAATGAATAGAATCTGATTAATTCATATTTTAATCCAAGGGGTACAAATTCGATGCGACGTGAAAAGGATTTGTTGAAACAATGGAAGGCGGATTTGCAAGCTGTTCAAGAAGAGAAAAGGTTGAAGAAGAAGGCAAAGAAAAAGAATAAGAGATATAGCATTCCTGGTAATACAGCTGACTTTATGAGTGGAAAAAATACTTATCGTAAAGAGAATGGGGTATGGAAGCAAAGAAATACATGACGTGAGGGTAAATAAATGAATTAAACCAATAGTAATTATCGTAGGCGCTGCCGTGATCTTGGTGGCGTCTTGTTTGTTGTTAAGGAAAGATAACAAAACAAACGAACTCAATCGATGAAGGTACAAGCATCAGTCAATTAACTAATATTTGTACCAATTTCATAAGGACATATAGGATTTGAAGTGAAATAGAGAAGAATCTATTTTGAAAACAGGTATTCCGTATTCGTTTTTACGAAATAATTGGTATTTGAAAAATGAAATCGGAAGCATAAAAGCCGCGATGGTAGGAGCACCTTGGATGACATCTGCTGGGCACTTCGACATGATTTTGCGGAGGCCGGCAGCAAATATATTAACTGGAGAAGGACACGAGAACATAGTTTACGTACTTTTCGGTAAGTTAATGATGAATGATGCAAGAGGAACTAGTATCTGTTCTTGGAGATGTATTTGGGAAAGAAATACTTGTACAGCAAGCCGATGATGATACTTATGCCAACACCAACATGATGAGGGTAGCAGGGGTTCCAGAAGCTTACATTCCTATGTACGTAAACATACAAAAGGGTATTCGAGAAGGTGGATTAGAAGTAGAGAGCAATGATTTAGAAAAATTACTTGGTCGCCCTACTATATCAATAAAAGAGGCTTTGAACCAAATTGTTAGTCAGAGCTCCCAAACATGAAATTAAGTTTAATCAAAAAACGACCTTCACATTTGTAATAGAGGTCGTTTTTTATATAAAAAGACTAAGAGAAGGAGTTTAGTCTAAAGGAAACCTGATACAATTCTATATGCAAATAAAATTGTATTGATAAAATGTAAGCGATTACCATGATGAGGACATACAGATAAATCAAATCTTAGTAGCAACAAAGGGGAGGAAGGAATATGGAAGTCGCAATGGCAGTTTTAAAATTTTTAGATGGAATAATTCCGTTAGTTCAAGAACTTTTAAAAGCATTTATGTAAGTTTATTAACTAGCAATCATTATCATATATTAATATAAAAAAAGAACAGAGTTATTTTTCTTGAAATTAAGAAAAATTAAAGAAGTTATCGAAAGCGATGAGCGAGGTAAAAGGAAGAGGCAAGAAGAATTGTACGGTCATGATGGTTGGATAATATACGATGGTGAATGGGTTGAAGTGGCAAGCAATAAAAGAACAGCTAGCAAAAGTTAACTCCTCCGTTTTAAAGGGGAAATCAATTGTTACAGACTGGCGTATTCAAAGTATGAACAGTATTCGGGGATTTATTCAAAAAAACGAATAAGAGCACTTTTAATTAGTGCTCTTATTAAGTGGGTCCCTGAGAGAGAGAGGTGTAGCACTCATAATAATATATGTGAGTCATTCATTGGGGTGCAAATATCTCATACCAACTTTATTTGGCACAACAAAGCAGTCAGCTTAATTTGCTAACCACTTTGTTGCACAAAAGAAATTAGGCCCTACAAATACGGATATGTAACTTGAAGTTACAGTTATAGTATAATACGTGGTTGAAAATGTTATACACAAATGAAAAGGAATGTAATGAAAATTTCTTTTCAAACAAGAGAGCAGCTAGCAAAAGCTAACTGCTCATCCAAGGAAAAAGATTACCATGTGTATACATTATATACGTAATATTGAGTTTTATTCGGTCAAGTCAAAGGAAAGAACTGTATGTTATATCTCTTCGGACAAGCCTCTTATAGTAACAGTTACTGATGTTATGTGTAAGAACTATACGTGTATCTTTAAAATAATGATTATTTATCCAAATGTGAACTACTCGCCACTTAGCAAAGCTTGAAGTGGGAGCTTCTCAGTTCCGCGACGAAAGTAACCTTTCGTCTCCCTGAGCGTTACTTTGGGGTGTTCCACCCCTAGATGTCCAACGCATGGTCGCTCTTTTAGTACGGTTGATATTTTACGCAGGAACCGAATGGCTTGGTTTTCGCACGCTATTTTCTTCCTGCAACCTTCTATATCAAGTTATCAAAGAACTTCATATGGCTAATTTATCAAAAGTGTTTGGCTGTGCCAAACCGAAATTCATCTCCCACTATCGTTGGGCTACGCCCTTCACACGCTTGAGGAAGGAGAATTCTTTCGGGGAATACGTTAAACTTATATTGGGATTTTAAAATATTCTTCCTTACGATTTTTAAAATCTCTCCTGATTTTTTCAGTTTTTTTAATGTATAGTAACTTGAATAATTTTCTATTTTCCCTCCTGATAATTCTGTAATATGAATCCACAAACTTCGAATCATTAAGTATTCTTTTACTAATATGTATAAAGAGCATACTGGAATAAGCAATGTTATGAGGTTGATTCCCCCAATCATTTAGATGTATAGAAGCATATAAAATAAGACAAGAGTTTTAGAAATAGTGAGGGATATGAAAAATGATATTGAAGAAGTGTGTGGAATGTAATGGATAAAAATAAAATTTATGACTTTTTTCCTATTGTTGCTAAACAGAATTCTCAATTTAGAAATACGAACCAGAGTATAAACCCTATATATTTTGGACAGCCCGATAAATACTTAATTTCGATCATAATTAATGTATCATGGGGAAATCAATACGTTTTAGAATTATTGGAGATTATGAAAAATTACAACTGCAAATTCACGTTTTTTTTAGAAGGGCTTTGGATTCATAAATATCCTCATTTAGCTCGAAAGATAAGGGATGAGGGACATGAGATTGGAAGTCATGCGTATTCACATCTTGATATGAGAGGATTAACGGATGATTATATTAAATGGGAATTAAAAAGTACAAATGAAATCCTTTTTAAAGAACTTAAAGTTACACCTAAGTTCTTTACTCCTCCATATGCCGCATGTAATGAAAGAATAGTAGAGATAGCTTCTCAAGAAGGTATGACAACAATTATTAGTTCATTAGATACTCTAGATTGGAATACAAATCATGCAGATGAAATTATAGATAAAGTAAATTCTAACTTGAAAAATGGATCCATTATTCTGATCCATCCAACTGAAGTAACGGTTAAGGCATTACCGAATATATTAAAATTGATTTTAAATCGTAATTTTAATATATGTACGGTAAGTAAGCTGCTTTCATTATAGCTATAGTTTTGCGGTATTCTCCATTGTTTTTTTACTTATAGTAAGCGAGGAGGTTATTTAAAACTTTAATTTTTAAATAACAAGGATAGGAGGATTAAAAAATGAAAACAGAACAGATAGAGATTTATGTAGATGGGAAAATGGTGCTAACAACTTATTATATTCAAGATGGTTATGTTATGGTTCCAGTTTTGTTTTTAAAACACGCAGGCATTTTAGTTGATTATAATAGTAAAAACCATTCTATTGTTTTGAAAAAGGATAAATTTTTGCTCACATTATTTAAGAACCAGTGTAAAAGTGATGTTTTTATAGAAGGAAGCAAAACTGTTTTACATGATTCTCTTTTGACTGCACCTATTGAAATAAATGATACAATATATATTCCATTTTTTTACGTTGTTCAAAAACTTGAGTTAGTTGTTTGGTCCAATATGGAAATTCCTCGAATATACTTGATCACGAATTCCTTACCTAAATGGAATTCGAATGTTTATTATAGAGGAGCCGCAGCTGGGAATAAGATAGCTTTAACATTTGACGATGGTCCTGATGATTATTACACTCCTAAAATTTTAGATCTTCTAGAAAACAAAAAAGTTCCAGCTACTTTTTTTGTTGTGGGGCAACAAATTCAGTGGTGTCCGAGTGTGTTAAAGCGTATTGTGAACGAAGGACATACGTTAGGAAACCATAGTTGGAGCCATCCTAAATTCACGAATTTAACCACTTCGCAAATAAATGAAGAAATATCTCGTACAGAAAATGAAATTACTATATTAACTGGAGAAAGAAAAACAACATTGTTTCGTCCACCATATGGTGAATTTACTAATGCAGATCTAAATTTTATCAGTGAATTAGGTTACAAATTAATCATGTGGTCAGTTGACACGTTAGATTGGACAGGATTGTCTGCTGAAGAAATCATTGCGATTGTGAGACAGGACTTATCACCAGGAGCCATAGTATTACAGCATTCTCTTAAAATGTCCCCTGGAATCTTGGATGGGACAGTCAAGGCGTTACCAATTTTAATAGATGAATTAATCGCAAAAGGATACGAATTTGTAACAATAGATCGTTTGTTGGAGAGGAATTAAAAATATGTAAACTACTCGCCACTTAGCAAAGCATGAAGTGGGAGCTTCTCAGTTCCACGACGAAAGTAACCTTTCGTCTCCCTGAGCGTTACTTTGGGGTGTTCCACCCCTAGATGTCCAACGCATGGAGGCTCTTTTGGTACGGTTGATATTTTACGCAGGAACCGAATGGCTTGGTTTTCGCACGCTATTTTCTTCCTGCAACCTTCTATATCAAGTTATCAAAGAACTTCATATAGCTAGTTTATTAAAAGTTTCTGGCTATGCCAAACCGAAATTCATCTCCCACCTATCGTTGGGCTACGCCCTTCACACGCCTCTGGAAGGAGAATTCTTTCGGGGAATACGTTAAAAATATCACATTTTTGAGGTGAGAAAATATGCGAATTTTATTTTTAGAGAGCCATCCAATGTGGATTCATGGTTTACCAAACGGGTTTCGTGATGCTGGACATAAAGTAAAGATTTCAGGCCCTTTAGATAAACATACTATTTACAAGCTTATAGATGATTTTGTACCAGATTTAGTTATAACAATGGGATGGGGGCCAGAAAATTCATCTAAGTTCAAACAACAATTGATTTTTGAATGTACGAAAAAATTTAATATTCCACATGTTTACTGGGCAACGGAAGATCCAACTTCTACAGAGATTTTTACATTACCTTATATACAGAGAACACGCCCAGATTTTGTATTTACAATTTGCTCGGATATGGTAGAAGTTTACAAAGAGAAGGGGATTCCTGCCGAACACTTAGACTTCGGCTATCATCCAATTGTCCATCACCCAATGGATAGAGACCCGAGATATTATGCCCCAGTTGCACTTGTTGCAAACGGATATCCTAAAAAATTGAGTTATCTTCCAGAGCATTTTCGCCATCAATCATTAAACACATTAATCAAACCTTTGTTAGAAAATAATATTAGAATAGATTTTTATGGTAGGTACTGGGATGAAATGAAGGATATTTTAGGTGTCGATATTCCAAGGGAGTGGATTCATGGATATATTGATTACACAGATGCAAATAAAGTTTACAGCTCATCCGATATTATTATCGGGCTTCAAAATCTTCCTACGCAGCTTACGCAACGTACGTATGAAATACTTGGCTCTGGAGGCCTTCTCTTAACAAACGATATTCCTGAAATTCATCGTGTATTCAAAGCGGGAAAAGACCTTATAACATCGTCTTCACCCGAGGAAACTGTTAAATTAGTTAATTATTACCTCCAGCATGCTGAAATGAGAGAAAAGATTAGAAAAAATGGAAGAAAAGCAGTTGAAAAATATTCTTATGAGAAACGTGCAGAGTATATGATTGATATTTTAAAAGAGTACGGGATATTTAGAGGGAAAAGAAGTAATTATGTTTTTGGAAATGAAAAGAACAAGACATATAAACAGGGAGAGTTTGAGATTTATAATGTACGCAATGGCGATACATTAGTTAGCATAGCAAATGAACTAGGGATAACTGTCAGTTCAATGAAACAATTAAACAACCTTACTTCCGATCAAATTGATGCTGGAAGACCGTTGAAAATAAGAAAAATAAATGAAAATGAGCTTACAAATTATAATTATTATACCATTTGTCATGGAGAAACTTTAGGAAGTATTTCAAAAAGGTTTGATATCTCAGTAGAAAAAATTAAGTTAGATAATGAATTGGATTCAGACTATATTCTTGCAGGTCAATTAATTAAAATTGATACAAGTGATTCTAAATTGAAGGTTTTCCCATCTGTACTGATTTCAAAAGGATTAAATACTAAAAAAATGATTTCATTAACTTACGATGCAGGTGCTGATGCAGATAAGACTGAAGAAATTTTAAACGTATTAAAAAAACATGATATCCAAACTACGATGTTTTTAACAGGTGCATGGGTAGAAAAATTTCCAAGTCTCGCTAAACGTATTGTGAAAGAAGGGCATGAAATTGCAAATCATTCATACAGTCATCCGGATTTGACGAAGTTATCATCTAGGGACATTATGAAGGAATTTAAGAAAACAACTAGGTGTTTTGAAAAAATTATAGAGACGAAAGGAAGTCCGTTATTTCGGCCCCCCTTTGGAAATTGGAATAAAGAAATTCTAGAGATTGCTGGTAAACTCGGTTTTCCCTACACAATTCATTGGAATATAGATTCAATTGATTGGAAAGAACCTTCAGTTGAAACTATAGTTAATAGAGTACTGGGAAAGCTTAAAGGTGGGGATATTGTATTATTTCATTTAAATGGAAAACCAACAGCTGTTGCTACAGATATTATAATCTCCGAATTGAAAAAACAAGGATACCAAATAGTAAAAGTAAGTGAAATGCTCGTGTAGTCTTTTTTAGTACCTTAAAAATTAAGATGTATTGTAAGAAATTTGAAATAATTGCGTGGGTTAAGGAGTGAAATGAAATGCGTATTCTTTTCTTAGAGAGTAGCCATATATGGAAGAATAACTTACCGAGAGGATTTCAAGCAAATGGGCATGATGTTTTAATTTCGGGTCCGTTAACAAAAAATCTTTCGCAAATGTTGGAAGAATTTAATCCGGATTTGGTGATCTCAATTGGTTGGGGGCAAGAACAAACAAAAATAAAGCAAGATTTAATAAGAGAATGTATGAAGAAAACAACAATACCCCTTATATATTGGGCGGTGGAAGATCCTGCTTATACAGACATTTGGTCTATACCATTAGTTAAAAGAATGAAACCAGATTTTGTGTTTACAATATGTCCAAAAACAGTTAAAGTCTATCGGCAATTAGGAGTCCCAGCTGCTCATTTGGACTTTGGCTTTGAAGAAACAGCACACTACAAATCTCCTAAATCCCCAGAATACAATTGTTCAATTGCAGTTGTTGCAAATGCATATCCTCATATTTTAGAAAAATACCCTGATCATTTTAGAAGCCATGCCCTTAATGTCCTAATTCGACCGCTTTTGGAAAAAAATATTCGTATTGATTTTTGGGGGAATAAATGGGATGAAATGGATCGTTTTTTTGGCATGGATATACCAAAAGACTGGATTCATGGTCCTATGCACTATTTAGAGACATATAAGGTGTATAACTCGGCAGATATTATAATAGGGTTACAAAATTATCAAGAGCTAATTACCCAAAGAACGTATGAAATTTTAGGATCAGGTGGATTTCTTCTTACGCTAGATACTCCAGGTGTTAAGAAGATATTTAGACCAGGGAAAGATTTAGTTACGGTTTCATCATCAAAAGAAACACTTGAAGCAATACGCTATTTTTTGAATCATCCAAAAAAGAAAGCGAAAATTCAAGAACGGGGGCGAATAACAGTACAGGAGCATACTTATCAAGCTCGTGCTAAACAAATTATAGATACACTAATTGAGCATAATATATTAATAGAAAGAGAAAAAACAAGTAAGCAAATAGGGAAAATGATGTATGTTACTGATTTAGAAGAAGACTATGAAATGTATACAATTGAAAAAGGAGATACGTTACACGGGATTTCAAAGAAATTCGGAGTATCTATTGAATCTTTAAAAAAATTAAATCATTTAACATCTAATATAATAGTAGAAAACGAAAGATTAGCAATAAAAAAGAAGAATATCGAATGAAATTTTTAAATTGCATATAACGAACTTTAAGAATTCTTAAGATTTGATTTTTATAGATTTCACCCCAGACCATGGGCATTTTTAAAAAGCGTCTGTCTGGGGTTATACATTATATACGCATTTCACTTCCTTTTACAAAGAACCTAATAAGATGGGATGGATGAGGAGCAAAGATTTGGTTCATCACCGTAACATGGGGTTGATATTTTGCAAATAAATCAATTTTAGTACACTCCATTCTAAGTGTCCACTCAGAATGGAGTGTACATCTATCCAAATATTACCCTGTCTTTTGGTGATGAACTAAAGATTTACATATTTTCTTTAGCGTAGAATCCTTACAGTTGAATTTGTCTATATGACTTTTTCACTACAAGTAGCCATAATAGTTGGAGAACCCCTGTTTCAACTGCTCTGTATTTAAATAAAGAGGATGCATACCATATATATCGTCCATATTCAGGATACTTAAAGCATTCCAATCAGGTTTGTCTAAGTTAGAGAAGAAAGGACAAATATCTAAAGAGGTGAAATGGATGCAAATCCTACTAATTCGTCATGGAGAATCCGAAGATGATTTTTTAGAAGAGGGGTATAAAGGATCTACTGATCTACAGTTAACAAAAAGGGGATTGGAACAAGTTGAAAAAATGTCTAGTTATATATCAAAGGAACTCTCTCCAGAACTGATTTGGTCGAGTACTCTATTAAGAGCAACTCAATCTACTGAAATTTTGAATAATGCTGTTAACTGCCCTGTAGAGTATCTAATTGAGTTACGTGAAATGCAGAATGGGGAGAGTAAACTAGACTTTAGATTACGTGCTGAGAACATCCTTTCAGTTGTTAGAGAAAGAAGCAAACAGTACAAACGAATTGCAATTGTTTCCCATGGAGGAGTGATTACAAAAATTATAGATAGCTTCCTTCAGTTACCGAAAGAACATGATGTGTGGTTCCATACTGACAACACAGGCATACATCTACTTGAATACCAGTCAAATTTCCGTATTATTAGATTTAGTAACAATACCAATCATTTAAACATTTCTTGAGTTTGTTGTGCTGCATCTATATATAATTGTTGTGCTTGCTTATTATCAGTATCAAGAACAAATCCTTCTAGGCATGCTTGAGCACTCTTTAATCCAGCAATAGTTTGTTTAAGTTTAGTGATTACTGTCATGTAATATTCCTCCTTGTAAATGTACTTCAAAACATGGAATGCCTCTTTTATTATCATAGTACAATCTCCAATTTTAGAGTTATGCGAATAGGAAATTTTACAGTTAATCATTCAAAGAAGGATTTTTTAGCTAATAAATGCATGGAATAGCTTTGTCCCAATAACAAAAGAAAAAGAGTACATATTTAATATGTACTCTTGAAAAAGAACGTCTATAAACGTGATAGAATATTATATGTTTGTCGCGTTTAAAAGTTCAAGGAATCAATAAAAAAATTGTTATTTAGTAATACATAGAAAGAACTCATGTATTCAGCTCATGTTAAAATATGTACTTTCATATAAAGGGTAAGAAGAAAAAATAATTATGAAGCAAATATCATACACCCTCACTTTATAAATAAAGAGTACTTTAAAAGGTAATCAACAACTAATACTGAGGTGACTATGATTATTATATGTACGTTTCCAATGAATGAGCATTATATTTAAAACCTTAAATTCATAATGTTTAAATAAATAAACGTCGATTGAGATTACACCTTATAACTAATCATAGTAAAAATGACGAGTTCACATTATACAGAAAGGTAATAATTATAGTTTTTCGAAACATGAGATTAGCGAATGGGTTTAGATAAAATTTAAAAAATATAAAGAGATCCTAGTGGTCTGAAATCAAAAGCAAAATATTATCTTTAAAGAGAAAGTAACATCTTGATATGAAATTGTTTTTAAAAATCCTGATACAAAAAAATGACAGAAATAGTTATTCAATTAAAAATACATACTGGTCTAGGTTACATATGGAAGTGATGAATCATAGAATGTGTGATGAGACTACTGCAAAATCAAGAAATACTTATTAAGGAGATAAAAAATGAACAAATACTTTAATAAAAGAACAATAAGTAGAAAAGATTTAGTGGAATATAAGCTCATTGGAGACGGAAAAGATGGAGAAGTATACCAATTAAGCCATGATAAATGCGTAAAAATATTTTTCCTGGAAGAAACTCAAAAAAAAGAGTTGAGAGCTCTAGTAATTGGGCAATCATCACCTATTATTCCAAGACTTTATGGATATGGAGAAAATTATATTATCATGGAATATATACAAGGAATTTCACTTGCACGTCACTTAAAAAAAGAAAAACAAATTACAGAAGAACTAACTGAAAGGATATTAATAATGTTGGATGAATTAAAAAGGATTGGATTTACTAGGTGGGACACGGAAGTAAGACATGTGTTAATAAATGAAGAAGGTCAATTGAAAGTCATTGATCATAAAAGAGCTTTCACTTCAAATAGTGAGGTTCCTACGAAGTTGTTAAAAGGGTTTAAGAAATTTGGACTATCACAAGATTTTCTGAACTATGTGAAAAATATACGTTCTTCTGTTTATAATAGATGGGTGGAGCATCGATAAAAAACAAATTATCTTGTGTATAACGTTTTTATATTAAAACTTTCATTTGGCTTCTTAATTATTCCCTTCTAAAATTCATTATAAAAATAAACAAATATACATGTAAATCTTAATACAAGATTATTTTCTCTCTCTTTTTGCGGGCAGGATCCCCATCGTCATCAAGCTAATAAAGGCAAACACCCCAAAAATAAGAAAAATGGCATATAAGGTTCTATATTTCATGTTGCAAGCAAAGTAAAAGAATCCTACACAAAGCCGGATTCTCTTACAAATATATTCGTTTATAAAATGCTTCACTAAAGGAATTGAGTCTGAACCACTCAATTCCTTTTTTATGTTATAACAAATGAATAAAAATTTTCAATAAAGGAAATTCCTTTTTGTCTTAAACTTAATTACAAATTGAAATTTTGAAGCAGAAGAATAACAAAACCACTCAAGGTGTTTTCTTAATCTCGCATTGCCCCTGCCTCTTGGGAAGTCATTGCCCCTTGTCCTTCACTTACATCTTTTTGAATTTCTTGTTTTACTTTGTTTGCATCAGTTCCAACAAAATCAGGTTTCAAAATAGAACCCGAATTTTCTTTAGCTTTGTTATGATTTAGCATACAAGTCCTCCTCAATTTCTCGTTTAACAATCTTATTATTTACAAAATTCATTTGATATATCCCGAATAGTTGAGCGAATTTTACGTAAAGTAAATGTCATCGTTATAAGAAGATGACCGTCTTTGATATTCTAGGGATTGTGTATAAAACGACGGTGAAGCATAGACAAGCTTCCTAGCGAAAGAATCACGTTTTAATAGGCTTCTTTAGCATGCCTACTTTTCTATCAATTGCTAGTTTTAAAACAAGGATCGTTTCATATCTAGTAATTTACTCGATTAGCTTGATGGGCATGGGTTAGTACCCCTTATATCATAAAATTGTTGGGGAAGTAAAGAAATTAGGGCGGAGAAAGACTGGAAAGGGTATGAAAAGATGGCAAACAATGGAGAGGTATTTCCGCTAATGCCAGTTTCTTTTTGTAGCATCATTCATACATTAGGTCGTATAGGGAGGGATAATTGTTATGAGAGAGTGTGTTTTAGTTATTGGTGCTCACCCCGATGATGAGTTATTAGGATCTGGAGGGACTTTAAAAAGATTAGTGGAAAATGGGCATCGGGTTATTTCAATAATTATTGCTTCAGGAAGAAGGGAGGAAGCGGATCGAATACATCAACTAGGCAGGCATGCAAATAAAGAAATTGGTATTGAAGAAGTGATATTCCTCGATTATGCTAATTTAGAATTGGAATTAATTCCGTTGCATCAATTAACGAAAGAAATAGAACAATTAATACAGAAATATAAACCAAGTAAAATTTTCACTCACCATTATGGAGATGTCAACATTGATCATCTAATTACCTTTCAAGCGGTTTTGACCGCAACGAGACCTCTACCTAAGCGAGATCCGATAGAATTAATTACGTTTGAAACAGTTTCCTCTAGTGAGTGGAATGTCTATACAAATGATAAAGTTTTCAAACCTAATTATTTTGTTAATATTACAGATCAAATGGATTCAAAGATTGCGGCGCTCAAACATTATGATGTAGAAATGAGAGATTTTCCTCATCCTCGTTCGTATGAAGGCGTTCAGCATTTAGGAAGGGTTAGGGGCATGACGATAGGCGTATCATACGCTGAAGCGTTCGAAGTGATAAGGAGGATCTGGCAATGAGAAAGGAAAGTATGTTTCCGTATTCCTATTTAATTGAAGCGATAGATAAATATTATGGAATGCCTTCATCTTCATCATCCAAAAAGAAAAGTGCAACGAGAGAACGATATGTAGATGCAAAGCCAAAGGTGAATTCAAAGAAAAGAAGACTTTCTATATTAATTGCTACGTTTTGGGACTATCCTCATACAGGTGGGTTATCTAATTATATTACAGCACTTAGTGAAGGTTTAAAAAAATTAGGCCATAAAGTCGATATTATATCTCCTAATCAATTTCTTACGAGCGAAGTAAGAACCCTGCGTAAAAGGGTTGTTCCAGAATTGAGAAATTTCTTTTATGCACGTTATGGAAGCTATAATACCACGATTGTGAGAAATTGCAGACATATGTATATCTACGAAATGATGCTGCTTAAAAATATCAACTTAAAAAAATATGATGTTTTTCATGCGCAAGATTTGTTTACAGCCAATATATTGGGAAAAATCAATCGACTGTATAAGAAACCTTTGCTATTTACACCCCATGGGATGTTTACTTTTAACCGGGTGAAATTTGGTATATTTGAAAAAGATTCACTAGAAGAAGCCTATTATAAAACAATAGAAAGTAAAGCTATTGAATTTGCCAATCAGCTTATTATTCTCAGTGATTCATTTCGTCAACCGTTAATGCAACTGGGGGCAAAGCAAGAGAAAATGACAACTGTGCTTACGGGTATTGATTATCCTGAGAAGTATGATGTGAAAAATTCATTGGCACAGAATAAAATCGTTATTACATGTGTGGCGAGATTAGGACCCAGAAAAGGTCATAAAGTATTATTTGATGCACTATCACAGATGGAAAGGAAATATACTGAAAACATTAAGGTGCTTATTGTCGGAGATGGCGAGATGAGAGATGCGTTAGAAAAGCAAGTTGCTTCTTTGAATCTTTCCATGGTGGAGTTTTTAGGGGAAAGAGATGATGTACCAAACATTTTAAGTAAAACCGATATTTTTGTACTTCCTACTCTAAATGATAGTCTGCCTATTTCTATTATTGAGGCCATGCATAGTGGAGCTTGTGTCATTTCGACAACATCGGGAGGAATACCTGAATTAGTACATCACGAGAAGACAGGTATTCTAGTAGATGTAGGAGATGTAAATAAACTAAAACAAGCATTAAAGTTTGTTATTGAAAACCAGAAAGATCGGGAGCAGTTAGGTGAAAATGCAAGAAACTTCGCTAAAAAATATTTAACTAGAGAAACCATGGTAGCTCATATCGAAAAAATCTACAAAGATATTTAAGTGAGGAAGGATTCTATGTATCATGAACACAGTGCAGTTGTACTGGACTTAAGTGCCAATGGAGTTGGAATTATTAGAAGTTTAGCGAGAAAAGGAATTAAAGTTTATGCCTTTGATGTAGAGGGACCTTATAAGATAGGGAGATCACGTCTTGCTTCATGCGGAGTATGTCCAAGTCCTTTATCGGAAGAAAAAGAATTATTAACTTTTTTAATCCACTTGGCTAAAGAATTAAAATTGAAACCAGTTTTGTATACAGGTGCGGATGATTATGTGGTATTTATTTCAAAATATCGAGCGGAGCTGTCTAACTACTATTTATTTTTGTTTCCTGAGCATTCATTAATTGAAACAATACTAGATAAACATAAAATGTATGAACTGGCTGTGAAGCATAATATTCCATGTCCAAAAACATATGTGATTGAACATAAAGAACAGCTAGAAGAAGCAATATTGAACCTCGGTTTTCCATGTATATTAAAGCCGACCTTGGGGCATAAGTTTCGAAAAAAAATAAATAAAAAGGCTATATTTATAAAAAATCCAGATCAACTAAGAAATGAGTATGAATTATACCGACAGCATGGAAAGCTCATGGCTCAAGAAATCATTCCTGGAGACAATCAGCATTTTTATAAAGTGGCTACTTTTTATGACGACAATATGGAGTTATTAGCATTATTTTCCTTGCAAAAGAACCATCAATTTCCAGCTGACTTTGGAACAGGAGCTCATATTGTTAGTAAACAGATTCCAGAACTAGTGGATGTATGTTTACCTCTTTTTAAAGAAATACAACTTAAAGGTATTGGCATGGCAGAGTTTAAAAAGGACCCACGAGATGATGTTTATAAGTTTATTGAAATCAACCCCCGTTTTTGGTTAACTCATAGCTTAACAGAATCTGCAGGCATTGATTTTGTTTATATGTATTATTTATATTTAACCAAGCAAAACCCAGCGCCAAGACTTAAACAAAGAGATGGTATCAAATGGATTTATCTTGTGCGGTATTATTTAACGTTCCGTGACAAGAAAAAAAGAGCTGAAATGACATGGAAAGATTTTTATGAAGGCTTGCGAGGAAAAAAAGAGTTCGCTCTTTTTGCATGGGACGATCCGATGCCATTTATTAGAAGCGCATGGTCTCATTTGAGGAATGCATGGAAACAAAAAGGAAAGGAATGAAATCATTGTATGAAGTGACGGAATTAGCCTATTATTTAAAGAAGTTTAGAATTTCAGATAAAATCTCTTATTCAATGGGGCAAAGGGTATCAATAGATTCTACTAACATTGAATGCCTAAAATCAACAGCAAGAACTAGTATCTACAAATTATTTCTTCGAAAAAAAATGAAAAACTATCCCATTATTTTAAAAGTATATAATTCAACAAGCTATAGAAATGAAGTAGAGATTCAAGTATATAAAAGAGCGTATCCTATATTAAAAGAGTTTCTTCCTCAAATATATTATATTGAAAAAAAAGGAACTGAAACCTGGGTATTCATGGAGTTTGTCCAGCAAGTACGCGGCCAGATTACTTTCTCCCCAAAACATTTAGAACATATTATCCCCACTGTTGCCAAACTTCACGCATACACATTTGAAGACAATTTGAAAAAATATAAAAATACTTGGAATGAATGGCTCCCCATTTATGAATCAAGCAAAATGAGAAGTGGTCGATCTAAATACATTGGAAGAACGATTACTTTTCTTGATGACGCAGTGAAAGACGATAGGTTAAGGGAGACCATTAAACCCTATCATCAATCGCTAATAAAACTGCTTCAGAAGGGACCAGATTTTTTTCCAGAACTATTTGAAAACGGTTCATCTATAACACATGGAGACCTTCATATGCAAAATATATGTAGTAATAATGTGGCACTAGATGCTCCATGGAATATTCAGTTTATCGATTGGGAGTCTATTAAATACGGACCCGTCTGGTTTGATATGGTTGTTTTAGTCGAAATATTATTAGGCTTTAGAAAAGATTGGCAGAGCAATGCAGAAGAGATTCGCACACATTGTGTGAATTTATATACAAAGCAAATGCAGAAGTATGGGATTGAATTTAAAACAGCTCCAATTGATCTATATAAAATGGCGTATTTACAGAGAACATTAGAAAAGGGGCTGCATACTCAGTTACGAAGAATATTCAATAACCGTTCTGATTGCGAATTATTAACATATCATCTTGAAAAAGTTTCAATTTGGGGAGAAGAATTTGGTTTATAGACGATAAATCTCCCTTGTATCATTAGAAGAGTTAGGATGTGATACTGCTGATTGCAATAAAGGAAGAGTAAAATAAATATATCAAATATAGAATCGCAATTTGGATTTGGCAGGAGGCACATCTATAGATTTAGAAAAAGACGTTTATAATAGGACGAATTTGAAATGATAATGGGCTATAGAGCTCTAATCCCTTATAATAAATTAAAAAATTACCGTAGGGAATCTTTTCCGATGGTAATTTTTTTCGATGGCTCATATTGCAAAGGGAAATTTTTCAGGTGCATTTAGTTTATTAATCGATTCGTATCCGTAGATAAGATAAATGATAGTAAATTTGTATTTTAATAGAAATAGTAAATATAAAGTGAATGATCTAATTATTTATATTAAACCTCATGTTTATCATTTTAGCCAAGAAG
>NZ_BTRL01000030.1:0-1374 GCF_054771475.1 Bacillus sp. MN7755 | reverse complement strand
TGAAGTGACCCCTAAAAGTTAGACACGGTTATTTCATTAGGCAGCTTGATAAAAGTGAGTCCGGTATTGTACCGGGCTCATTTTTAATTTTGCCTTAATCCGTTTCGTATTATAATAATCTATATATTTTTCTAATTCTCTTTTAAAATGCTCTACACTTTCAAACTCTTTTATGTAGAGGAACTCCGACTTCATAATCCCAAAGAAATTCTCTATTACTGCGTTGTCGTAACAGTTGCCTTTTCGAGACATACTCTGGACGATAGCTCTTGATTCAAGTGTACAGACGTACTGTCTCATTTGATAATGCCATCCTTGATCTGAATGCATCAGTAGCTGGTGGGTTTCAGGTAAACGTTCCAATGCTTTCTCTAACATCTCTGAAACAAGTGAATACGTCGGTCTAGAACCAATTGTATAGGTAATAATTTCACCATTATACAAATCTAATACAGGTGATACATACAGTTTTTCTCCAAATAATTTAAACTCTGTGATGTCTGTTACCCATTTTTGATTCGGTGCATCTGTATGAAAATTACGCTCTAAAAAATTAGGTGCAATTCTACCAACTTTTCCTTTATAAGACTTATATTTTTTCATACGCACAACACACTTTAATCCAAGCTCTTTCATAATGCGCTGAACCTTCTTGTGATTCACTTTCTGACCACGATTCGTTAATTCATCACGAATGCGACGGTAACCATAACGACCTTCATTTTCCTCATAAATCGCTTTAATCTCCGCTTTCAAATCGGCATCTACATCTGGACGATTCATTTTCTTTACTAAATCATAATACGTGCTTCGAGGAATAGTAGCTAGCTCCACGAGTGCCTTCACCGAATATTTATGCCTTAATTCATAGACTACTTGCGCTTTGTCTTGTTTCGTGATTTTTCCTTGTTTTGAACTAAGGCATTCAACTTTTTTAAGTACTCATTTTCCATCTCAAGCTGTTGAATACGTGCTTCAAGTGCTTCGACTGACCCTTCAGCTAAAGCTTGTTTTAATTGTTTATTTGAATCTTTTTTCATGGATAGACGCCCCTTTTTCTTAGATTGAAGGGCATCAATTCCTTGTGTTTCGAACTGTTTTTTCCAAACAGAAATCGTTGAAGGGGCAGGAATGTTAAAGATAGCTGCCGTCTCAAATAAGGACATACCGTTTTCAATCATAAAGTTTAGTACGTCTAGTTTAAATTGTTGTGTGTAATTTGTACATCGTTTTAGAAAAGCTTCCACACCATTCTGTTTATATTGGTTTACCCAATTCAAAATGATTGTGTCACTTATACCGATCGATCTACCCATTTCTCGATAACTTTCATTTCCGTTCAAATAACGTAGAACGATTTGTATTTTTTCATCA
>NZ_BTRL01000029.1:0-195880 GCF_054771475.1 Bacillus sp. MN7755 | reverse complement strand
TAACTTTTAGGGGTCACTTCACTTATGACTGCTCTTTTTTATGGTAAGAAGTACAACCTGGGTAAGAAGCAGGCTACACTACAGGTGGTGTTTGCAGAATATTGAGTTTTATTCAACAAGGATAGTTCCATTCTTAAAATAGAGATGTTGCCTAAGGTTATTGTTTTTACATATTTTAACATTATTTGATGTTTTGATTTTGTGATACATTTTAGTTTTTTGTTTAATTTATCTTTTCATCTATATATTTTCCGTAATCAGGTACAGCAATTTTATCAAATTCTTGAACGAGTGTTTTGAGGCTTGTTGATAGCAATTCACCTGACATCGGTATCCCATGGCCAGTAACAGCGGCTAGAGGCTTTAACTTCTCTAGTTTAATAACTGATTCTTTAGCAGCTTTCCAGTCTGTTGTTAAATAACGAGGCGGACCGCTTATTTCTTGTTCCTGAGTAATTACCTTATATAGATATTCCTGCTTCACTGTAACAAAAGCGTCCCCAGCAATTAATGTTCGGTCTTTTTCTCGGAATAATGAAATATGTCCTGGAGTGTGTCCTGGAGTATGAAGCCATCTAAACTCTGGCATATGGGGAACAGTTCCATCTGTAGGTAGCACTTTTATGCTATTTCCTAAATCAATCGGTTCGTTAGGGAACAGAGGGGACATTTTCGCTACCATACCTCCTTCAACTGTTGGATCTGGTTCAGGATAGCTTTGTAGTCCAGTCAGGAACGGTATCTCCATTTGATGGGCATAGACTGGAACATCCCAATACTTGATGAGTTCAATTATTCCACCAACATGATCAAAATGCCCGTGAGTTAAAATGATTGCTTTTGGGCGGCTGTTTGTACCAAATCGATCCTCAGCGACAGAGATAATTTCATTTGCACATTTAGGCATACCAGCATCAACTAAAACAAAATCATTGCTCTCGGGATTTCCAACAAAACAGATGTTGACGATTTGAATCGTGTAACAAAATAAATCAGGCAATACTTCAATGCCATGACCACTTTCAATTGAAGTTGCTGGAATAAACTTGTAATCACTTCCATAATTCATCTCATTGTCCACTTTTTATCCCCCTTAATATATGTTAATACGACATTATAGTTCCCTAATTTTGAAAATCCATTTTGGAGGATTTGAGAAAAGAATTAGTGGGGGATTACAAAAAAACAATAATTTACTCCTAGAATTAAGGTGGAGACGTATCAATTTATATAAAGTGCAAACAAAAAATATTGATTGTAAAGTCGTAGTTTTTACTATTTTTTTGGGAGGGGTTACAGGTTAATAAAAGTTTCATCTAGATATTATAATGTCGGGTTACCTAAAAATTACATAACAGTAGTTGATATTAATCCATTAAATGAAACGATTACTTGTACAAATGTTTTACATAATCAAAGAATGTTTAAGTATCAATTAAAGTATGTTTCTAGGCAACAGGCTCATTTTTAAGCTTATTGCCTAGAAGAATTCGTTCATCTACCAATCGTTCTGATAGGATAAATCTGGAACGCTCCGCATTTGTATTTTCTGAGAGGAAGGTTAATAATCTTATCTTTAACGAATGTACCGAAAGAAATTTTTCCACAAGCATGTGAAAGACGATAGCCTCACTGTTCATTATTTGAATTGCATAGTATTAGCTACTTATTATTTGGGTTTTAAGTGTATATCTTTTAAGGGGACATACCAAGTTCTTTTATTTTGATAATTACTTGAAACTTGAATGGGAAAAACATGATCAAGCCCCCATTCTAATTCGTTTATTTCATTTTCAAGTCCTGTTGGATAGAGTAAAAGAATCTTAAAATTATTTTTAACAATATTTGATAAAACTGTTTGTAATTCTAGCGCTTCAGTCAAGTTTCCGCCCCATCTAACAAATAAAATGGATTGTGAATGATGAATTTTTTCGTAAAAATTATCAATTCTTCGATCTAATTTTTGTTTAAAATCATGGTATGTGATGAACCAATCTTCATTTGGAATAACAGGGAAATCATGATAGGATGTTACGTTATATTTTGTGTCTTTTATAATATGAGAAAAAACAGGTTGTATCACGCCATCATTAAACACAATATTTTGATCCGGCATTGCGTGCATGTTTTTTAAATCCATAAAGTCTATAAAATTATTTTTCAATAATTTGTTGATAGAAGAAAGATTCGGTGATTCAAACCAATCTAGAGGACCTGAATATTTCCGCAGCCTATATTTTTTTAGATGAATAGCAGTATAACAATTTTCCCCTAAACTAATAACATCATCATAAATGCCTTGAGGCCCTTTCATTTCCAATACAATCATCCTTTTTTTAGAAAAATTAGAAGGTATATATAAATTCTAAAAAGCGTTACTATGACACAGAATATGCTTTTGAAAAATAGGAGAACTGATTCATTATAAATAATATATGTATGTATAAAAACTCCTGTGAAAAGGCTCACAGGAGGATAAACTAAAGCGTATTTCGGGTTATATACCATTTGTTGAGGTAAGAATTGTGTGTGATAATTAATGGCGTTTTTATAAAAAAAAGTGGAAAAACAGAACTACATTGAAGTGAGTTGTGAGTAAATTATAATTTGAAATTGAGCGAAAATAAGAAGCCCCAATTGCAGAATGAAGCAACTGGGGCGTTTTTTAATCTCTTCCTAACTTAATTATATCATGTAAATCAAGTTCGAAATAGACTGTTTATTCTCATGTACTACTGCTACAATCAAGAACACATGTATAGTAAGGAGAGATGTTATATGAGTTCTTTCGTTCTCGATTTTCAGGAAATAGAAAAAACGCAGCTTTCACTTGTCGGTGGAAAAGGCTTGAATTTAGGGGAGTTATCCAATATTCAAGGGATACAAGTGCCAGAAGGATTTTGTGTTACAACGGTAGGATATGAAAAGGCTATCGAGCAAAATGAAGAGCTTCAAACTTTATTGCAGCAGCTAACAAAGTTGAAAAAGGAAGAGCGAGCTCAAATTGGTGAAATCAGTAAGAAGATTAGAGAAATCATTATGGCAGTAGAAATCCCTTCTGATGTAGTGGAAGCGGTAGCTCAATATCTCTCACGTTTTGGAAATGAACATGCGTATGCAGTTCGTTCTAGTGCGACGGCTGAAGATTTACCATATGCCTCGTTTGCTGGTCAACAAGATACGTATTTAAATATCATTGGAAAAGAAGCAATTTTGCAGCATGTAAGAAAGTGCTGGGCTTCTTTATTTACAGATCGAGCAGTCATGTACCGTATGCAAAATGGTTTTGAACATAAACAAGTTTCTATATGTGTTGTCGTTCAAAAAATGGTTTTCCCGCAGGCTTCGGGCATTTTATTTACTGCTGATCCAGTTACTTCTAACCGAAAGGTGTTATCAATCGATGCCAGTTTTGGGCTGGGAGAGGCATTGGTATCAGGATTGGTCTCTGCCGATAATTATAAAGTAAAAGAAGGCGAAATTACCGGAACGATGATAGCAACTAAAAAATTAGCTATTTATGCTTTAAAAGAGGGCGGAACAGAGACGAAACAGATTGATCCGGCTCAGCAAAAGATTCAAACATTGTCTGAACAACAAATTTTACAATTAGCACAGATCGGAAGGCAGATCGAAGCTTATTTCGGTTGTCCGCAAGATATCGAATGGTGTTTAGTTGATGATGCATTTTATATTGTCCAAAGCAGGCCAATCACGACTTTATATCCAATTCCGGAAGCAAATGATCAGGAAAATCATGTGTATGTATCGGTTGGTCACCAGCAAATGATGACTGATCCTTTGAAGCCATTAGGAATGTCTTTATTTCAGTTAACATCCTTTGGACCGAGGTTTCAAGCTGGGGGAAGGCTGTTTGTTGATGTTGCACAAAGATTGGCTTCGCCTACTAGTAGAGAACTTTTATTAAATACGATAGGGAATTCGGAACCACTTATTAAAGATGCATTAACGACTGTAGTCGAGCGAGATGATTTTATTAAATTGTTACCAGATGATGAAAAAGAAAAGAGTGTTGGTAAAAGCGGGCCACCTGTAAGCTCGCAACCACAAATCGAAAACAATCCGGCAATCGTTATGGATTTAATAAAGAAGAGTCAAGCATCAATCGAAGAGTTAAAACGAAACATGCAAACGAAATCAGGGGTGGATGTACTTGATTTTATTTTGGAAGATATTCAGCAATTAAAGAAAATACTATTTCATCCGCAAAGTATGGCTGTCATTATGGCAGGTATGAATGCTTCAACATGGATCAATGAAAAGATGGAGCAATGGCTAGGTGAAAAGAATGCAGCGGACACCCTTTCTCAATCAGTACAAAGTAATATTACTTCAGAAATGGGTTTAGCATTAATGGATGTTGCTGATGTGATTCGGCCATATCCAGAAGTTATTGCGTATTTACAACATGTAGAAGAGGATAACTTTTTAGATGAACTTGTTCAGTATAAAGGCGGAGAAAAAGCTCGAGATACAATCGTTGCTTTTCTAAATAAATACGGAATGAGATGTAGCGGCGAAATCGACATTACGAAAACGCGCTGGAGTGAGAAGCCAATAACCATTATCCCGATGATTTTAAATAATGTAAGAGACTTTGAATATGGTGCTAGTAAGCGGAAGTTTGAAGAAGGGCTGCAGGAAGCTTTGAACAAAGAAGAAGAGTTATTAGAGCGATTACAGCATTTGTCAGATGGAGAACAAAAAGTAGAAGAAACGAAGCGAATGATTCGTAACATCCGTAATTTTATTGGCTATCGTGAATATCCGAAATACGGCATGATTAATCGTTATTTCATATATAAGCAAGCGTTACTGAAAGAAGCTGAGCAACTTGTGCAGAGCGGTGTCATTTATGAAGTTGATGATATATACTATTTAACATTTGAAGAGCTTCACGAAGTTGTTCGCACGATGAAACTAGATTATGAGCTTATTCATAAACAAAAAAATGATTATAAATTATATGAAAAACTAACGCCTCCGCGTGTAATGACGTCTGATGGAGAAATCATTACAGGTAAATATAAACGAGAAAACCTTCCAGCTGACGCGATTGTAGGTCTGCCTGTTTCTTCTGGAATAGTTGAGGGGAGAGCTCGCGTTATTTTAAACATGGAAGAAGCGAATTTAGAAGAGGGAGATATATTAGTTACGGCTTTTACTGACCCTGGCTGGACACCATTGTTTGTGTCTATAAAAGGGTTAGTCACTGAAGTTGGCGGACTTATGACGCACGGAGCAGTGATTGCACGTGAATACGGATTACCAGCAGTCGTCGGAGTAGAGAATGCTACGAGATTAATAAAAGACGGACAACGAATTCGGGTACATGGAACTGAAGGGTATATTGAAGTGTTGTAATGAAATAAAAGATCATCCGCTATAAATAGTGGATGATCTTTTTATTTTGCAACAACTCACTTTTTTAACCCAGCTGCATAAAAAGGTCCATGAACTGCGATTGTTGATAAAATACGAGCAATTTCCTCAGGTGTTTCTTTTTGTCCATTATTTAACCATTGCTGAATAACACCAATATGAGCAGATGCCATATAAGAAGCTAAGTATTGACTTGGGACAAGTAAGTTCTCTTTATTAATGAGAGCACCATTCGTATCTTCAAATAGTGTTTTCCACATAAAGTCTTTCAGTTTTGTTTGGAAAGATAAATCTCCATTTGGGCTTAACACAGCTTTCATAAAATCACTATTTTCATTTAGAAATTCAAGAATAGAAGTGATAAGTATAAACGGCATTGTTGGGGAAGGATTTGATCCAAGGTCAGCAATAACTTCCGGAAATTTCTGTTTGGCAATGCTAGAAAACTCATACATAATTTCTTCTTGGCATTTCGTCATTAAATCAAATTTATCTTGATAATGGGCATAGAAAGTACCGCGATTTATGTTTGCTTTCGTTGTAATATCTTTCACTGTAATAGCTTCAAAACCTTTTTCTTCAATTAATTCCACTAATGCATTTCGTATGGCAGTTTTCGTACGAATTACACGTAAATCTAAATTACTATCGCGCAAAGCGTGTCCCTCCTTCATTTTAGCCAACACATTTCAAGAATGTGTATGATAACCGACACATTCACGATTTTTGATTATTGTATAAGGTTCAACTCGAACATATAATTCAAAATATAAATAAACAACACGTTGTTGGTTATTATAAATCAAACTATAGGAGGAGAAAAGAAAATGTTTAAAAATAAACTTTTAATGTTATCACCAGTTATTGCACTACTTGTAGTTTTTATTTTTTCATTAACATTATTTCCAACCGTTCAACCTAAGCCGAAAAATTTGCCAATCGCAATTGTAAATGAGGATCAAGGAGTAGAAATTCCGAATCAACCGAAAATGAATATGGGGCAAACGATCGTTGATAATATGAAAAAGACATCAAAATCAGAGGAAGAATCTGCGGTAAAGTGGGTAGAAGTGAAAAATAAGAAAGCCGTGCAAAAAGGTTTAAATAATCAAGATTATTATGCAGCATTAGTCATTCCGAAAGAATTTAGTACAAAGCAGGCATCACTACGAACACCACAACCATCTTCGCCAGAGGTAGAAATATTCATAAATCAAGGAATGAATACAGCAGCATCAACTGTGGCAGGACAAATGTTGAATGGTGTAGTAGATAATATGAACAATACTGCTCGTACACAACTATTAGAAGGATTGAAAGCAAAAGGAGCTACTTTAACAACAGACCAAGCTGCGAAATTAGTAACACCTATTGTAAAGAACGTGACAAATGTGAATGAGGTCGGAAAAAATAGTGCGAACGGTAACTCACCAATTTCATTATTCCAGCCGTTATGGATCGCAAGTTTAGCGAGTGCAGCGATTATCTTTATTGCGATAAGTAAAATGCCGGTAGGTTCAAGAAAAGAAAACTTTGTATTAAAATTAAAACAAATAGTAGCTGGAGCAGTTGCGACAATTGTAATTGGGTTTGGTCTGACATGGATTGCGGATGGAATGGTAGGACTAAATATTTCAAATTTCACCGATACGGCCTTATTTTTATCCATTACATCGTTTAGTTTCTTCTTAATGATATCAGCGGTACTTTCACTAGTTGGACTAAAAGGAATTGGTGTATTCGCACTCTTACTATTCTTCGGTGCACCGTTATTATCATTAGCACCTGAAATGTTGTCGTCATTTTATCAAGACTGGGTTTACACATGGTTACCAATGCGATTTATGATTGAAGGGCTTAGAGGAATATTCTTCTTCGGAAAAGGGTTAAGCTGGAGTACACCTGTTACTGTGCTCGTTTGGATTGGTGCGGTAAGTATGGTTATTATTTTAATGACTGCTTTCAAACGTAGTGCAATAAAGGAACATAAAACAGAATTGAACGCTTAGAAAAAAAACGCTTCACTCGTAGTGAAGCGTTTTTTTTGTGGTGAAATGGTTATTAGTCTATAGAGAAATGAAGAGTTCGTATTTGTGATACTTTTTGTATACATGCTCCTGCTATTTCAAATTGCATAAAATGTTATGCGAAATAATGGAGGGGATACGATGTATAATTCGAATTATTATGATTGGTATAGGCAAAATGATAAGCTCATTCGTGATATTGAGAAAGCAATTAATGGAGAGTTTAGTGCTATAAATTGCTATGCGAAATTAGCCAACATGGCTCCAAATGAGGCAGAACGAAATCAAATTCTTGAAATTCGTAACGATGAAATAAAGCATTTTCAACATTTTGTACAAATCTATACAAATTTAACTGGTCAACAGCCGAAACCACAAATTACAGAAGAATGTCCGAATACGTACTTACAAGGATTAGAATTCGCAATACAAGATGAACAGAAGACAGTGGATTTTTATTTGGAAATTTCAGATGAAACATCAGATGCGAACATGAAAGAGTTGTTGCGCAGAATAGCAACCGATGAACAAAATCATGCGGTATGGTTTTTATATTATTTTGTGAAGTCAAAGTAGATATCTAGGGGGTTAAGACCGTTTCATTAGTAGTGGAACGGTTTTTTTGTGGTGTAATACAAGTCGAATAATAGATATCTTTAAGGTATAGTAGTTTCTTTTGGTATATAATGTATAAAAATAAAATCAATAAAAGAAAAAGCAAACATGTGAAAGGGGGAACGCAATATGGAGAGAAATACAATAACGAAAGAATATACAATTCGAATTGCTACGGAAGATGAAAGTGATAGTATTATTACTCTATTAAAAGAAGTAGCAAAGTGGCTACAACATAAAAAAGTAGATCAATGGCAGTATCTTTTAGGAGAAGAAGCAACGGCTGAAATATTAGAAGGCATAAAAGAGAAATATACGTATGTTGTAATGAAAGAAGAGGAAATTGTCGGTACAGTTACAGCATCTCCTAAACAAAATGAATGGGATGAACATATTTTTGGTAAAGAGGATGTTTCTAATTCATTATATATTCATAGATTTGCGGTGAAACGGAAGTATAAGGGGAATGGAATAGGAGAACACATTTTACAGTGGATAGATGAGAATATGCAAAGTGATAAACAGTATTTGAAGTTAGATTGTGTTGGACATAACCGTACATTAAATGATTTTTATAAGAAAAATGGTTTTGAATATATCGGTAGTAAGGATGGACATAGTAAGTTTCAAAAAAGAAGGAGGAAGTGAATGAATTCAATTGACGTAAGTTTAGTAGAAAAGTTAATACAGGAACAGTTTCCTGAATGGGCACATTTAGAAGTGAAACCTGTAAAGTTTAGTGGGCATGATAATAGAACGTTTCACTTAGGGGATGAGATGAGTGTAAGATTGCCAAGTGAGGCGGCATATGCACCGCAAGTAGAGAAAGAAAATAAGTGGCTACCTATATTAAGTGAGGAGCTTTCTTTACCGATTTCTACACCACTTGCGAAAGGGAATCCATCTGAAGTGTATCCATGGCCTTGGTCTATTAATATGTGGATAGAGGGAGAGACCGTTACGAAACAAAACGTTCGTGACTTAAGTGAATTTGCGGCAGACTTAGGATTATTTTTAGTAGAATTGCAATCTATTGATGCGAGTAACGGACCGATAGCTGGAGCACATAATTTTTACCGAGGCGGGCTTATATCTGTATATGATGAAGAGGCGAGAGATGCTATTGAAAATAATAAGAACGTTTTTGATGAAATAGTATTAAAGCATCTTTGGAATTTAGCACTTCAGTCGAAGTGGGAGCGTAAGCCAGTTTGGGTTCATGGAGATGTAGCGCCAGGGAACTTACTTGTTAAAGAGGGAAAGCTTTGTGCTGTAATTGATTTTGGTATTTTAGGAGTAGGAGATCCAGCCTGTGATGCAGCGATGGCATGGACGTTTTTTGATAAGAATAGTAGAGGTGTATTTAAAGAAGTATTGCACATAGATGAAGAAACGTGGAATAGGGCGAGAGGATGGGCACTTTGGAAGGCGTTAATTACATATGATGCGAATAGAGATAGTAATGAAAAAATAGCAGAAGAATCGTATCGTGTCATTCAAGTGATTGTGGATGATTATGAGAACTAATAGAAAAAGCCTATTTCAAAATAGGTTTTTTCATATGATTAAATATTAGAAATCGAAAGAAGGAATCTAACGTAATTATACAGAATATTTAGATAAATGGGAGGTGTCGAATTTTGAGTGAAATTGAATTAAAAAGGAATGTAATTAAGACAGGGAGTGAGAAGGGGACTATTCTTCGGTTTATACTCGCTAGTCTCGTTGGGGTGTTTATGTTTTTCGTACCGATTACAATAAACGGTGCTTCGTCCATTATGATTGATCATATCGTATCTTGGGTCCGGGCTTCGGTTCCAGGAGTAGTACCTTATTATGCACTACTTGTTATGGTAATGGGTGCGATTTACCCGTTTTATACGAAAAAATGGAATGCATCTATCGTAGATGTTTGTTTTTCTATTTTAAAAGTAGTCGGTGTTGTTTTCAGTGTACTATATTGTTTTAAAGTGGGACCAGCTTGGTTCTTTGCGCCAGATGTAGGGCCGTTTTTGTATGAGAAACTAGTAATATCGGTAAGTTTACTCGTTCCAATTGGCTCGGCTTTTTTAGCGTTATTAGTCGGATATGGATTGCTAGAATTTATTGGTACATTTTGCCGTCCGATTATGAGACCATTATGGAAAACACCAGGACGATCGGCAATCGATGCGGTTGCTTCCTTTGTGGGAAGTTATTCGCTTGCGCTTCTTATCACGAACCGCGTATATAAAGAAGGAAAGTATACGACAAAAGAAGCAGCTATTATTGCTACAGGTTTTTCTACAGTATCCGCTACATTTATGATCATCATCGCAAAAACATTAGACATTATGCATTTATGGAATGTTTATTTTTGGACTACTCTTGTTGTAACATTCATCGTAACTGCTATCACCGTAAGAATCCCGCCCCTTAGTAGAAAACCAGATACATATGTAACGGAAGAAGGGTTCCCAGAGCCTGTTTATAAGGAGAAAATGCTAGAACGTGCTTGGGAAGATGCGTTAGAAGTATCAAAATCTGCACCGAATATTATGAAAAATATCGCGGTGAACTTAAAAGACGGTTTTATTATGACAATGGGAATTTTACCATCTATTATGTCAGTAGGATTAATTGGTATCGTCTTAGCGAAATTCACACCAATATTTGATTGGATCAGTTATATTTTTTATCCATTTACATGGCTATTACAATTACCAGAAGCAGACTTAGCTGCTAAAGCGGCATCCGTAGGTATTGCAGAAATGTTTTTACCTTCTCTTTTAGTTGTAAGTGCACCACTTGTGACAAAGTTTGTCATTGCGGTTGTTTCGGTCTCATCTATATTGTTTTTCTCCGCTTCCATTCCATGTATTTTATCGACAGATATTCCGTTAAAAGTATCTGAACTTATTGTTCTGTACGTGCAGAGAACGATATTAACGTTGCTTATTATTACGCCGATTGCTTATTTGTTGCTTTAAAGTTTTAAAAAGATAAAGCTATAACAAAAGAGGCCTTCTGTAAAAGGAAGGCTTCTTTTATTTGTTGTTCGTATATGACGTAATACTTCTTAAGAAAATTCCTAACCCTGCAAAAAAGAATCCTAAGCATAATAAGCTTCCTGGCGTTCCCCAAGTGATTTGATCTAGCATTTTTATACCCTCCCATTTACCCCATATTAATTAACCGTAAAAATTTCACTGATTAAAGTTTCGCTTTATTATTATATAGTATTTTTGGGGTTTTATCCAGATTTATCCATACTATCAACCTGAAAAATTGATCCATAAATGAAAAAAACAATAATCTTTTTGTAAAAATAATAGAGTTTTCGATGTGCAACTCTTTAAAGAACGCACACTAGACTTTTAGAAAAACTTCACATGAAATGAAACCAATATAAATTTAACTTGATACAATGGGATGTAAACGGTATTTGTTAGAGATTTTTGGTGGGGTATTAAAAATTGAATGTAAGTGCATTTAAAAGTAGGTTTTAATATTTTATTATCTATATAATAAGGTGTTATTTTGTATGGTATAGTAAGAAAAAGGGGGCTTACAAATGGAAATGATTCATGAAAGAGCAAAGTTACGGTTAATGGATAGTGATGATGTCGAAACTTTGTTTTCGATTGTAGAAGGAAATCGGGATATTTGGGCGTATTTAATCTCTAAAATGGATAGTGTTCAAGATATGCAGCAATATGTTCAAAAAGCGATACAAGGTTATGGAAAGGGTACACAAATACCTTTCGTTGTAGTGGATCAACAGACGAATACGATTGTAGGGAGTACACGCTTATATAATATTTCAGTAGAAAATAAGACAGTCGAGTTAGGGCAAACGTGGTATCATCCAAGTGTGCAACGCACGAGTATAAATACAGAGTGTAAGTATATGCTTCTCCAGTATGCTTTTGAAAAACTGCATATGCGGAGAGTACAAATTAAGACGGATGCAAGAAATGAAAAAGCACAACGAGCAATTGAAAGGTTAGGCGCAGTAAAAGAGGGTGTGCTTAGAAATGAAAGAAAATTATCGAATGGTTATGTGAGAGATGCAGTTGTGTACAGTATTATTTCGAGTGAATGGCCAGGCGTAAAAGAAAAATTGTTAGAAAAATTAGAGTTGTATAAAGAAAAGCTATAATTCGTGTTTTGAAAGGTATATTGTTCGTGATGTATGAAAAATATACCTTTTTTCTTACAAAATGCTACTTTATTTTAATTCCTTTTGTTTCATCGTTCCCTTCTGAGAAAAAATTCGTTACAATGTAGTTGTATGGTAATAAACTTATGAATTTAAAAAATGTAATGAAAACCGCAAATGAAAATGAATTGATAATCCTCAATTTTAAATGAAAACCCTTTTATACATAAATAACAAGTAAAGTTCCTTCTTTTAAATAAACTCAAACAAAACGATTTGATATAAATGTTTTTTATAGAAGTATGGATGATGTACGGAGGCAATTACAAATGAAAGAAAATAAGAAGAGTAAGAAAAGACGAATCTTTCAAGTATTTTTACTAATGATTTGTTCTGCTATTTTATATGTAAGTTATGCAGCTTACGATATTTGGAGTTATCGTTTTAAAGCAAATGATGACGTGAAAACGGATGCTGGTATCGTACTAGGAGCAGCTTCATGGAACGGAAAACCATCTCCTGTATTTAAAGAAAGAATTAATCACGCGATTTCTTTATATAAGAACGGAAATATTAAAAAGATTATTTTTACAGGTGGTACAAAGTTCGAGGCAGAACTTGAGGAAGCGCGTACTGCAAGAGTATATGCAATGAAACAAGGTGTAAAAGAGGAAGATATTTTAATTGAAACAAAATCCCTTTTCACTGAAGAAAATTTAAAAAATGCGAAGCAAGTTGGAATAGAGAACGGCATACACACATACACGATTGTAAGTGATCCACTTCATATGAAACGCGCAATGAGAATCGCAAAACATATTAATATTGAAGCATATGCTTCACCAACGCCGACATCAGCATATAAAACGTTAGATACAGAAATACCATTCTTCTTTAAAGAATTATTCTCGTATATTGGATATGTAACCTCTTTGCCGTTAAAGGCATTGAAGGGGGACTAATAAGAAAAGAACCTATCTTTCAATAGGAACTTTTCTTATTAGTCAAAAACATTGTATTTTTATCGGAATAGTGAAACAATAGAGAGGTAGCTTCATATAATCATAATGACAAAATGAACGGTTTATGAATCGAGCATAAAGGAGATTATAGTATGGCACTCTCATTTGTTGAAACAGAAAAACAATCTTTAATTATTGAACAAATAAATAAATTGATTCCGAAGTTCATGGAAAGGGAGCATCAACTAAGTGAATTAGGATCATTTCCGTATGAAAATATAAATGATTTGAAAAATATCGGATATACGAAATTAACGTTACCGAAAGAATTTGGTGGTAGTGCGATTTCTTTATATGACTTCGTTTTATTTCAAGAAAAAATTGCGGAAGGCTGCGGAGCTACTGCATTATCGATTGGCTGGCATATTGGCATTGTGAAAGAGCTGGCGGAAAATCGCTCTTGGAATGATGAGATGTTCAAATGGTTTTGCGAAGAAGTGCGTAATGGTGCACTCTTTAACCGGGCAGCAACAGAGCCGAAAACAGGGAGTCCGACGCGTGGTGGAAAAACAGAAACAATAGCGGTTCAACAAGGCGAGAAGTGGATTATAAATGGAAGAAAAACTTTTACAACGATGGCGCCAGTACTTGATTATTTTATTATTTCAGCGAGTATTGAAGGCCGTGAAGAAGTTGGTGAGTTTGTCATTCCAAGAAATACGCTCGGTGTATCCATTGAAGAAACGTGGGATAGCGTTGCGATGCGAGGGACTGCTAGTCACGACCTTGTCTTACAAAATGTAGAGATAGAAAACCGCTTTTTTACGGATGTAAAAGGCGGGAAAGTGAAACAAAAGGGTATTGGCTGGTTGCTACATATACCAGCATGTTATTTAGGAATTGCACAATCTGCAAGAAATTATGCAGTTCAGTTTGCGGGATCATACAAGCCAAATAGTTTAAACCATTCTATTAGTTTATTACCGAATGTTAGAAGATTAGTTGGAGAATTAGAACTCGAGCTTATGCAAGCTCGCGTCTTTTTATATCAAATTGCGAAAAAGTACGATGAGGCAGAAGATAAACTTTCGCTGCAAGCAGAACTAGCAGCAGTGAAATATGCAGTAACGAATGCGGCGATATCCATAGTGGATAAATCTATGCGCATCGTAGGAGCAAAAAGTTTATCAGAAAAAAATCCGCTTCATCGTTACTATTTAAATGTCAGAGCAGGATTACACAATCCACCGATGGATGATGCAACACTATCTATGTTGGCGGATGCGGCATTTCGTTCGTAGGTTTTTTAACTTGAATTTTATTGTCTATGTACAATATAGTTGTTTTGAAAGCACGTGTTTGATTAGTAATCGAACACGTGCTTTTTATGTGCAGGAACGTACCAAGTTGAGATGTAGGTTTTTAATATAAATGGTTATCATGGTTTTGTGATTGTTTCTTGTTGAAAAATTCTTATTGTAATGCCAGTTTGGAAACTTTGCAAATAATTACTAAATTTAATCCCAAATCAATGGTCTTTCTAAATTTACCATTCGCAAATATTGTAAAAATTGACCTGCATGGACCGCATCATGATAGGCAATTCGTAATAGCATATCACCTAAATATCGTTGATAGCCAACATCGCTTCGATCAATAAGTCTTGAATCTAGCTCGGCTATGCTTATTGATTGAACATATTCTATGAAGTCAGTAAAGTATGATTGTGCCAACTCAATTTCTTTTTTCACACAAGTAATTGGCTCGTCATCATACGGGATATCTATGTCGTTTATTGAGCCGTTGTTTTTTAAAATCATATGATAGTAAAAAGTTGAGCTCCATACGTGACGAATCATTTCACCAAAGGACATAGCCTCATTATCAGGCTTCCAATTAAGAAAATTATCGGGAAGAGAATTCCATAATTTTTCTGAGCGTCTTCTCGTTTCTTTCAAATTTAATATACTAAGATCAATTGCATTCATAATAAATTCTCCTTTACTATTAAACTTAAAATAATTGTATCAATTTAACAGTTAGGGTATCATCGAAATATGAATGTATATCCGAATATCTCATATATAGCTAAATTAATTGCTGAACCTACAAGAGCAATCATCTTAGATTGTCTAATGAATAATCAGGCACTACCTGCTAGTGAATTGGCTTATATGGCAAAAGTGTCACATCCAACGATTAGTTCTCATCTTTCTAAATTAGTAGAGGGGAATCTACTTACAGTTGAACAACATGGTAGACATCGTTACTATCGACTTGCTAATCAAGAGGTAGCAGAAGTTATTGAAAAGTTAGGGACAATTGCACCAATAGCCCAAGTTCGCTCTTTAAATCAATCGAATCAACTAAAGCAAGTTCGTTATGCTCGAACTTGCTATGATCATCTTGCAGGCAAGCTCGGTGTAGAGATAACTGAAAAATTACTTGCTAGTGAATTTATAATTTTAGAGGAAGAAGAATACATTGTAACAGAACAAGGTAAAAGATGGTTTCTGAATTTTGGAATAAATATTGAAACAGCAGAAATAAAGAGGAGGGTATTTGCAAAACCTTGTCTTGATTGGAGTGAACGACGCTACCATATTTCTGGTTGGTTAGGATCTGCGATTGCAAAACTGTTTTTTGAACAGGAATGGATTACAAAAACGGATAAAACTCGAGCCGTCCATCTTACAAAAAAAGGTATGAAGTTATTGAAAGACCAATTGGGAATTGACATGAAAAATGAAGAAATTAAATAACCTGAGTCTATATAAAATATAGACTCAGGTTATTTAATTTCTTATAAAATCTTAGATGATATTTACGCAAGGCAAATTTAACCTCAATCACTTTATGGAAAGAGGTTAAATGAAAACATAGTAGTTGAGGAAGTTCTATTAAATTAATAATCATATTACTTAAAAATTATGCGTAAGAATATATTAAATGAAGGGAGATATAAAATGAATAAAGTGAAACTGAAAGTATTTAATATAAAGTATGTAGTGATATGTATTTTATTCACGATTATATGTATTCTCACTTCATTCTTCATTTCTAGTAATTCAAGCGTATTTAAATCGTATTATGTTAATCAATTATTAGGAACGAATTCTACTAAAGGCCTTATGTATATGATAGGAAGTGAAAATCATTATTTTGCAGAAGAATTTCATAAAGAAAAAGGACGAGCGTCTTTGGAATCTTTTTTACTTTCACTTTCTACAAATATTAATGTAAATGACCTCCGAAGCTTATTAACTCGAGAACTTCCAAATATGAATCAATTTTATTCGGAAATATTAATTGCTGGAGAGGGAACAGATTATACGAACATTCCTGAAGAATCCAGCATTCCTATAGAGAATATTAAGAATGAAGGTACTGCTGTTAAACACCCAAAGAGTGAGAAAGAAAACAATTCAAATACACAAAATAACGGTGAAAATAAAGTTTTTATTTATCATACACATAGTTGGGAGTCGTTTATTCCTCTAATTCCAGGTGCTACTATACCTAATGATGCCTCTAGTACAAATAATGAAGTGAATATTACGTTTGTTGGAAATTATTTAAAACAAAAGTTAGAAGAAAAAGGAATAGGCGTTTCACATGATACGACAAATATGAGGGATTTTCTGCGAAATAAAAATTTAAACTGGGCGCAATCCTACAAAGGATCTCGTCAAATATTACAAGATAAATTAGCACAAGATAAAAATATTATGTTTCCAATGGACCTTCATAGAGATGATGCACGAAAAAATATTACAACAAAAAATATTAATGGAAAGAATTATGCTCGCCTCTATTTTATATTAGGACGAGAGAATCCTAACTTTGAAAAAAATAAAAAAATAGTAACGGCAATAAATTCATATTTAGACGAGAAGTATTATGGTTTAAGCCGAGGGATTTTTATTAAAGATCGTAAAAGCGGGAATGGAGTATATAATCAAGACCTTTCTCCAAATGCATTACTTATTGAAATGGGAGGCGTAGATAATACACCAGAAGAATTATATGCTTCCGTTGACGCATTAGCAGAAGCATTTAGCCACTATTATAATGAAGTAGTTAAGAAAAATAACTAAATATATAGGGGAAACCTAGTATTTTTCTAAAATAAAAAGGAGTGACACCTAGTATGAAGTTCTAGGGGGTTACTCTTTTTTGTAGTATATGGAAAAATATCATTACCCAAAAATGTTATCAGTTAAAAAAATCTTTCTTTTCATTCTTCTTTTTATCGTTTTATAGGAGAATACTATGCTTCTTATTTCACCTACTGTATAATAAGAAAAAAGCACGAAAAGAGGTCATCTCATGCTAGAGGTTATTGCAACATGTTTAGAAGATGTGAAACGAATTGAACGAGCTGGCGGGAAGCGAATTGAATTAATTTCATCTTATACAGAAGGCGGTTTAACGCCAAGTTATGCTTTTATAAAAAAAGCGGTAGAAGCGGTACATATACCGATTCACGTTATGATTCGTCCGCATGCGAAGTCTTTTACATATACGGAAGAAGAAATTGAAATGATGAAAGAAGATATTGTAGTTGCTCAAAAATTAGGAGTAGCTGGTGTTGTATTAGGTGTATTAAATGAACGAAATGAAGTGGATGAAGAGAAACTAGCGGATTTATTATCTGTGGTAGACGGGATAAATGTCACATATCACCGTGCAATAGATGATATAGAAAATCCAGTAGAAGCGATGAGAACTTTAAAGAAGTTTCATAAAGTGACTCACGTTTTAACTTCAGGTGGACAAGGAAATATAGTAGAGAATATTCCGGTGCTTACAGAAATGCAAAAGGTAAGCGATGGTCAAATTCAACTTGTAGCTGGAGCTGGCGTGACGAAAGAAAATATAAAGCAATTGCTAGATGAAACTGGAATTTCGCAAGCTCATGTCGGTACAGCGGTAAGAGAAGGGAAATCATGTTTTGCTGAAATTGATCTTAATTTAGTACAAGAATTAGTTCAAATCATAAAGTGAAACTTTAATCAGTGGGGGGGGGGCTTCCCCCACTGATTATTAGCCCTCACCAATCGGGCTTTAACGGGCAGTTGATCCACATCTAGCTTCTTTGCTTTCGCTAAATTTTGAGGTGAGGGTCTTACTGCCTGTTAAAGCGGGATAAAATAAATGCGTAAGAAAGAGGAGAAACGATGAAGGAAAATACGAAGAAAGAATTATTCTCATGGGCGAAAACGATAGGATTTACCCTTGTATTAATCGCAATTATTCGCGGTGTTTTATTTACACCGTCATTAGTACAAGGCGAATCGATGATGCCCACTTTAGAAAATAACGAACGAGTTCTCGTCAATAAGATTGGTTATAGTATAAGTGGATTAGAACGCTTTGATATTATCGTCTTCCACGGAAAAGAAGGATATGATTTAGTAAAACGAGTAATTGGTTTACCAGGCGATACAGTTGAGTATAAAAATGATATTTTATATGTAAACGGAAAAGCGATGGAAGAACCATATTTAAAAGAGTTTAAAGAAAAAGCAACAGGCCGTGTATTAACTCCAGACTTTACGTTAGAACAAATCACAGGAAAAACGAAAGTGCCAGAAGGCCAAGTGTTTGTTTTAGGGGATAATCGTGAAGTTTCTAAAGACGGTCGTATGTTTGGATTTATTTCAGAAGATGAAATTGTCGGAAAAGGACAAGCTGTTTTCTGGCCGTTGAAACAAGTAAGAGCGTTATAAAGCAAGTATGGGAGAAATATTCTTCCGGTGGATTTAAAGCACATTTTTTGTAAAACTGAATGTTCATTTAAGAAAGACAGAGGCCATTTTGATTAGTATTTTTCAAAATGGCCTCTGTTTATTTGAAGATAGTATTGCAAGGAGGGAATTTACATGATAACGAAAGAAGCAGAAGTTATTTTAAACAGGAAAGGAGCCAGGAAAGTAAATGAAATTCCTAAAGAGGTCTTACAATTACTACAGCAAGGGAAAGTAGAAAGTGTTAATCTAACAGAATGGCTAGCTATAAATCATATTGAACTACTTAAAAATGTCTTACCTTCAATAGGACTCAAGAATAGTTTGGAATGTATAGTAGCTGAATTAGAAAAACAGAACGTTGAAACAGGTATGAAAGTCATACGAATAACAGGAAATTTATTGGATGAAATTATACTCAAAGAGAATGAAGGGAACAAGGAAGATGTACTGTTAAAATTATCTAATCATATTTCAGATAGTGTACGATGTTTGGCAGCGTTTATGAATAAGAAATCAAATAACAAATTAAAAGATACATTAACGTACATTCGACCTTTTGCGGCGGATCATCATTTTGGTGTTCGAGAAATTGCTTGGATGTCTATTAGAGAAGACCTTTCACAAAATATAGAAGAAAGTGTGAAATTGTTAGTAGAATGGGCAAAAAGTGAAGATGAGAATATTCGCAGGTTCTCTGTAGAATCTATTCGTCCTCGAGGGGTATGGAGTAAACATATTGAAATATTAAAACAAGAACCTGAAAAAGCACTTCCCATTCTTAATTTACTTAAATCAGATCCATCAAAATATGTACAAGATTCGGTTGGAAACTGGTTAAATGATGCAAGTAAAACTAAACCGGATTGGGTAATGAACCTGTGTGAAGAATGGGAAAAGGATACTGACATAAAATCAACTAGTAGAATTATTAAAAAAGCTAAAAGAACGATTTTGAAAAATAAGTAATATGTAACTAATAGACTTATTAGTTGTACGAAGGAACAATTAATCATGTTAAAAAAAGAATACTTTGAATAACTATGAGAAGAGCATGTATTGATCAATACATGCTCTTTATATTTTCTTTTATATCTGTGTTATTAATGAAAGATGATCAAATTTTATTTCAAATCTAAACTTCCGTACTTTTTTATTGTAACTTTTATTCTAATAGTTTTGTAGCGATGTGAAATTTGGAAATTGAACCGTCGTGATTTCTAAAGTTAATTTTATATTCACTGTCAGGAAGCGAATCACTCCAATATAAATTACATTCACTAATAGTTCGTTCTTCACGTGTTAAAGTTCTGTCAATCATCCAAGAGCCTTTCATTCTATATAAATCAAATATTATTTGTGTTTTTTTTATAGCGGACAAAATATATCGGATTATGTATGTGAAAAAAATATTGATAGAATTGAAAGAATATTTTATAATTTTAAATTATATATTTGTTTCGAAAAACGGAATTTAAGTTCCGAAATTCGGAACAAGAAGGAGATAGAATGAGTATAAATAAAACGGCAGTTAAAACAATGGATATTTTAGAGTTGTTTTATGAGCATGAAGAGCTCAGTTTAACAGAGATGGTTCAGCTTACGAGTATGCCGAAAACATCTGTTTATCGTTTAATTGGCTCGTTAGAAGAAATGGAGTTTTTACAAAAAAACGAAAAGGGGAAATATCGTCTAGGAGTCGTTTTTTTACGGTTCGGTCAACTTGTCTCACAAAGATTATCAGTAAGAAATATTGCGATTCCATATATGAAAGAGCTTAGAGATAGTTTAGGGCAGGCAGTTAATTTAATTATCCAAGATGGCAATGACGCGATTTATGTGGAAAAGATGGAAGGTGTTCAGCCTGTACGTGTGTATACGGCGGTTGGAAGACGAGCTCCACTTTATGCCGGTGCATGTCCGAGGATTTTATTATCGTATTTCTCAGAGGAAGAGAAACAGAAGTACGTAGAGGAAACGGATTTAAAACAGTTTGCAGATGGAACAATCGTGGATAAGAAACAATTGCTAGAAGTGTTACAAATGGCGAAAAAGGAAGGTCATACAATTAGCTACTCTGAGTTAGAAAATCATACAGCGGCTATAGCAGCACCCATTTTCGCAAGCGATGGAACGATTGTAGCAGGCATTAGTATTTCGGGATTAGCAATTGAGTACAGCGAAAGCAATATATCATATTTTATCGCGAAGGTGAAAGAGACAGCAAATCGCATTTCGAAAGAACTCGGCTTTTTGGCATAGAAAGAGGGAGTGGGATGAAATTTTCTGCGTTAGGGGATCAAGCAATTATTGTTACATTTGGTGAAGAGATCGGGATGGATGTATACGAAAAAGTACAACGACTATTTCAAGCGTTGCAGCAACATCCGTTTACAGGAATGATTGAATGCGTTCCGTCGTTCACTTCATTAGCCGTTTACTACAATTTATATGAAGTATGGAAGGAAAATGATAGAAAGATACGACCGTATGATTACGTATGCCAATACATAACTGGAATATTCGATACGTATAAGGAAGAGCTGAAACGAGAAGTGAAACATATTTCTATACCAGTTTGTTACGGGGGAGAATATGGACCTGATTTAGAAGAGGTCGCACATTATCACAATTTACAAGTAGAAGATGTAATTCGAATACATAGTGAAACAACATATTTTGTATATATGCTAGGTTTTACACCAGGGTTCCCGTATTTAGGAGGACTATCAAAAGAACTAGAAACATCTAGAAAAGAAATACCACGGTTGCAAATCTCTCCGGGTTCAGTAGGTATTGGTGGAAATCAAACAGGTATTTATCCGCTTGAAACACCGGGTGGATGGAATATTATTGGCCGAACACCAATCTCCTTATTTAATCCGGAAGAAGAAACACCAACCTATATCCAAAGCGGTATGTATTTACGATTTATTCCAATAACGAAAGAAGAGTACGTATCACTTGAGGGGGCTAAGGAATGGATGTAGAGGTTTTGCATGCAGGGATGTTTACAACAGTCCAAGATTTAGGGCGATCTCATTATCAACAATATGGCGTACCTGTTGGCGGGGCTATGGATCAAAGTGCACTTCGGATGATCAATATGTTAGTTGGTAATGAAGAGAATGAAGCGGGACTTGAAATGACGATCATGGGGCCTAAATTGTTAATAAAGAAAACAACTTTACTTGCGATTGGCGGAGCAGATATGGAACCGTTATTAAACGGAGAACGTATCCCGTTATGGCGTCCCATTTTAGCGGAAGAAGGTAGCATGCTTTGTTTTGGAAAAGTGAAAAGTGGTTGCAGAACGTATGTGACTTTTGCAGGTGGTATGCATATTGACCGTACAATGGGAAGCAAAAGTACTTACATACGTGCAGCGATTGGTGGTATGGAAGGAAGAATGCTGAAAAAAGGTGACTATTTTCAACTTGGTGAACGATCAGAAATGGCTCATCGTTTCATTCAAGATTTACAAAAGGATGAGCGAATCAAAACGAAATGGGCAATTAGCAGCAGCGTAAGGCCAAAATATAAGAAACATCCTAAGCTTCGTGTCATAACGGATTTTGAATATGATCAATTTACAGAAGAAAGTAGAAAGGCATTTTTTACGAAAGACTATAAGGTATCTAATTATGCTGACCGTATGGGCTATAGGGTTGAGGGAGAAGTTTTAAATAGGATGGAAGAAACAGAGATTTTATCGAGTCCCGTTACATTCGGAACGATTCAAGTTCCAAACGGTGGACAGCCGATTATATTAATGGCAGATAGGCAAACGACAGGTGGCTATCCGAGAATGGGAAATATTATTTTAGTAGATCTTCCTCTTCTTGCCCAGCTAAAACCAGGAGACTATGTTTCATTTGAGCAAATTACGCTTGAAGAAGCGGAACAATTGTACATAGAACAAGAAGTAAATATGAATCTATTAAAGAAATTCATTGCTTTACGAAGCTGAAATTAGGAGGGTAATATTGTGACTACAATTGATTTAAACTGTGATTTAGGAGAAAGTTTTGGCGCTTATAAAATGGGGAGTGATGATGAAATTCTTCCATTCGTATCCTCTATAAATGTTGCTTGCGGTTTTCATGCGGGTGATCCGTCCGTTATGCGGCAAACAGTTGAAAAGGCAATGCAGCAAAACGTAGCGATAGGGGCACACCCAGGGTTTCCAGATTTAATTGGATTTGGGAGAAGAAACATGAACGTTTCAGCAAGTGAAGTATACGATTATGTTTTATATCAAATTGGTGCATTAGACGGGTTTGTAAAAGCAGCTGGCGGGAAGATGCAGCATGTAAAGCCACACGGTGCTTTATATAATATGGCGGCGACTAATCCGGAAATTGCAGATGCAATCGCAAAGGCAATTTCTCATGTGAATCCAAAGTTATTACTTTACGGATTGGCAAATAGCGAGGCATATAAACAGGCTGCGGAAAAATATAACGTAACTCTCGTACAAGAAGCTTTTGCAGATCGTACGTATAGGCAAGATGGAACATTAACAAGTCGTACAGAAGAGAATGCGCTTATAAAAAATGAAGACGAAGCGATAAAACAAGTGATTCAAATGGTGAAAGAAGGCTATGTAAATTCGGTGAATGGAGAGAAAGTAACAGTTCAGGCGAAAACGATTTGTTTACATGGTGATGGAGAAAAAGCAGTGAAATTTGCGGAAAGAATATACAGAACATTCAAACTTGAAGGTATTTCTATTTGTGCACCAAAATAAAAAATAGGGGGAAGTGCTGGAATGATTAAATTAATCGGGATACTACTTGTTGCAGTTGGTTTTTTATTTAGATTAAATACACTATTAGTAGTTATGGTCGCAGGTATTGTTACTGGTATGGTTTCAGGATTAAGTTTTTATGATGTGATCAGCATGTTCGGTAAATTTTTCATAGAAAATAGATATATGTCTATGCCGATAATATTAACTTTACCGGTAATCGGGATTTTAGAGCGTTACGGTTTAAAAGAAAGAGCAGAAGCGCTTATAACGAAATCAAAAGGCGCAACAACTGGAAGAGTATTAATGTCATATTTTACGATAAGAGAATCATCAGCAGCACTAGGGCTTAATATTGGTGGTCATGCGCAAACAGTAAGACCGCTTGTTGCACCGATGGCAGAAGGAGCGGCACAAGGTAAATACGGTAAACTACCTGAAAAATTAAGAGAGAAGATCAAAGCAAATGCAGCTGCTGCGGAAAATACAGCTTGGTTTTTCGGAGAAGATATATTTATCGCAACTGGTGCCATTTTATTAATGAAAGGATTCTTCGATTCAGTAGGTATGCATGTCGGTGTTTGGGATATGGCACTTTGGGGGATTCCAACTGCAATATCTGCACTTATCGTGAGCTGGATTAGATTTAGAAGGTTTGATAAATATATAGAGAAAACAATGAAGGCAGAAGCAAAAGAAGAGAAGGAGGCAATATAATATGAACATCATAACTATGGATACAATCTATTATGTATTAGGTATAATCGTTGCATTTATCGCTGTTCGTATTGCGTTTGATCGTGAGCATCCAAATCGATTTGGTTCTAGTTTATTTTGGGCATTGTTTGCAGTTACATTTTTGTTTGGAAATGTAATTCCTTCGTTTTACGTTGGTTGTATTGTGCTTGCTATGGTCGTATTAGCTTCATTAAATAAAGTAACAAAGTCTCAGGAAAAAGAAGTACCAGTGCAAGAACGTGTAAAACATGCGGAGAAATTAAAGAATAAAATCTTTATGCCTGCACTTTTAATTCCTATTTTTACAATTATCGGTACGTTAACGTTAGGGAAAATTAAATGGGGAAATGTATCCCTTGTTGATCCAGATAAAGTAACACTAGTAGCATTAGCACTAGGAGCATTACTTGCGTTCGTTGCTGCGATGCGAATTACAAAATCGAAAATAACAACGCCTGTTCAAGAAGGAAGTAGATTATTACAAGCTGTCGGCTGGGCTGTTATTTTACCACAAATGTTAGCAGCACTTGGCGGTATTTTCGCAAAATCTGGCGTTGGACAAGTCGTTTCTGATTTAGTCGGCCAAGTATTACCGACAGAGTATCCGTTCGTTGCTGTTATGGCGTATTGTTTAGGAATGATGCTCTTTACAGTCGTAATGGGAAATGCTTTCGCAGCGTTTGCCGTAATTACTGGCGGAATTGGCTTACCTTTAATTGTTCAAATGCACGGTGGAAACCCAGCAATTATGGCAGCTCTTGGTATGTTTGCTGGATATTGCGGAACGTTACTTACTCCAATGGCAGCAAACTTTAATATCGTTCCGGCAATGCTTTTAGAGCTAAAAGATAAAAATGCGGTTATTAAAGCGCAAGTCCCAATTGCTCTTTCAATCTTTATCATAAATATGTTTATTATGTACGGCTTAGTATATCGTTTCTAATTAGGAGGGTAAAACTATGAAAACAGTATTATTAACAGGATTCGATCCGTTCGGCGGAGAAAGTATCAATCCAGCTTGGGAAGTCGCAAAAAGTTTGCATGAAAAAACAATCGGAGAGTACAAGATTATAAGTAAACAAGTACCAACCGTATTTCATAAATCAATAAAAGTTTTAAACGAATATATACAAGAACTAAACCCTGAAATAATTATATGTATCGGACAAGCTGGGGGCAGACCAGATATTACGATAGAGCGTGTCGCAATTAATATCGATGATGCAAGAATAGCTGACAATGAAGGGAATCAGCCGGTAGATGTACCAGTTATAGAAGGAGGACCTGCTGCCTATTGGTCTACACTTCCGATGAAAGCAATCGTAAAAAAGCTTCAAGAAGAAGGCATACCAGCTTCCGTTTCACAAACAGCAGGTACATTCGTTTGTAATCACTTATTCTATGGTCTTATGCATGAAATAGAGAACCGTGATAAGAAAATAAAAGGTGGATTTGTCCATATTCCGTTTTTACCAGAACAAGCGAGTAACTATCCAGGCCAACCGAGTATGTCACTTACTACTATTAGTAAAGGGATAGAATTGGCAGTTGAGGTAACGACGGAAGTAGAGGTAGATATTGTAGAGGTTGGGGGTGCGACGCATTAAATAAACCGAAGTGTACAACACCTCCTGTAAACAACTGGTATAATAAGAATAGGAAAATACATAGAGGTGATTTTTGTGCAACAATTTGAAGAAGTACGTTCAATTTTAGAAAAAGCGAAGAAAATTACAGTATTAACAGGTGCAGGTGCAAGTACGGAAAGTGGTATCCCAGATTTTCGTTCAGCAAATGGATTGTACGCTGATGCAAATGTGGAAATGTACTTATCGAGAGGGTACTATAACCGAAGCCCGAAAGAGTTTTGGAAGCATTATAAAGAAATTTTTCAAATTAATACGTTTCATCAATATAAACCAAATCGTGGGCATCGCTTTTTAGCTGAATTAGAAGAACAAGGGAAAGATATTACGATTTTAACGCAAAATATTGACGGTTTACATCAATTAGGTGGTAGTAAACATGTTATTGATCTACATGGAACACTGCAAACAGCGCATTGTCCAAAATGTAAAGCGGGATATGACTTGCAGTATATGATTGATCATGAAGTGCCTCGCTGTCAGAAGTGTAATTTCATTTTAAATCCAGACGTTGTTTTATACGGAGATACACTGCCGCAATATCAAAACGCGATGAAACGTTTATATGAAACAGATGTGCTTATCGTCATGGGAACAACATTAAAAGTACAGCCTGTCGCTTCATTCCCAGAAATCGCAAAGAGAGAAGTAGGAGCAAAGACTATTTTAGTAAATGAAGAGCTAACAGGGCAAGAATATAACTTTGATTTTGTTTTTCAAAATAAGATTGGTGAATTTGTAGAAGGATTATCATCAATGAAATAAAATATCAAAAAAACTGAGGTATCTACCTCAGTTTTTTATTTGAGTAATCGCTGTTTTAAGCCACATGAAAACATGTTGATAATGTAGTAACAACATCTCTATAATTTATAAAAAGGTGTTTCGTAGGTAAAATAGCAGAGTAAGAAGTAATATTATCTTTAGTGAATACACAATCGTCATAAAGTAAGCTAATGTGTAGCTGTTGTAAAGGTTCTATTTGATTTTGTTTTAAGTATAAAACTAAGTCATTATAAAGTTGCGTACTATACTCACTTACAGACCATTCTAATGAATGCTGACCTACTATGTTAGTCCACCATACTTTAAAACTACATATTAACTCTTTAAAGGATTCCTCATTACATAAATGAGTGTCAAAAAGCTTCTCATAAAAGATATGATTTTCTTCATGAAAAATTTGTAAATCATATTTGTCGTTAGCAATTTTTTTGCGAAGTGTATGCCATAATTCTTTGAAATTCGCTTCAAAGTTAGTAGAGAAATTGAATTGTCTTGCTATGTAAGGAAATCTTAAATTTTCTTTTTTCTCTTTTTGGTTGAGATAAATATTTTGAATATAAATCATAAAGTTTAAACAATGTGACGTATTAATATGAATTGTGAATGAATCTGTCATTTCATTTTCTCCTTAGTAATGGATTTTATTGTTAGTATACAAAGAAATATGAATGAAAGGTATGAAAAAATAATTATATACAATCTTTCTTTTAGAACAACATTCATGTTATTCCTTAATAAGGGAATGGTAATAAATAGGATATAAAATTAAAAAACTGAAAATTAAATCTTTTAATTCTTTTGTAATTAATATAAAATTCTATATATATCATATAAATAAATTTGATACATAATGGTTCTGTGTAGAAATGTTAATAGAATGAAGCGAGGGAGCGAAATGAAACAGAAAAAGGAGCAGAAGAAACAATCGAAAAAGAAAAAGACTCATATTCCATTTCGATTAAATGTACTATTTTTTATCGTTTTTCTTTTATTTTCAGCTATTATAATTCAATTAGGTAAAGTACAAATCATTGATGGAGAAACGTATAGAAATGAAGTGAACAAAAAAGAAGATGTAACGGTAAGCACACCTGTACCTAGAGGGAAAATGTTTGATCGACAAGGTCATGTGATTGTAAATAATAAACCGCTACGAACCGTTACATATACGAAAATGAAAGGAGTAGATTCGAAAGAAGTTTTACAAGTAGCAAGAAATTTAGCCCAGCTAATTGAAATATCGCCAGAAGATATAGATAGGTTGACAGAAACAGATAAGAAAGATTTTTGGATGCAGTTAAATGAAAAACAGGCAGCAGCAAAAGTAACGAAAGAAGATGAGAATACATTTAGGAAGCAAGAGATAGAAGGGAAAGAATTAGATAAAAAAGTAGAAGAGTTACGTAGGGAAAGAATTACACAAGAGGAATTAAGCGAACTTTCAAAAGAGGATCTAGAAGTACTAGCAATTAAAAGTAGAATGAATGCAGGATATAAAATGACGCCGCAAATCGTTAAAAAAGATGTAAGTCAAAATGAATATGCGATTGTTAGTGAAAGATTGGCAAGCTTGCCAGGAGTAGATACGACAGTGGATTGGGAACGTGAATATCCAAATGATAAAATACTTCGTTCTATCCTTGGGAGTGTTTCTACTGAAAATGAAGGATTGCCAAGAGAACAATTGGATTATTACTTAGTACGTGATTATAACAGAAATGATCGTATTGGTAAGAGTTATATTGAAAAACAATACGAAGATGCACTACATGGAACGAAAGAACAGACTAGAAATATTACAGATAAAACAGGGAATATTATTCGAACTGAAAAAGTGACTGAAGGAAAAAGTGGAAATAATTTAATGTTAACAGTAGATATGGATTTACAGAAAAAAGTAGAGGAAAGCCTTGAAAAGAACTTACGAGCATTCCATTCTGCAGAGCCGATGATGGATCGTGCGTTCGTTGTAATGATGAACCCGAAAAACGGTCAAATTTTATCGATGGCAGGAAAGAAAATTGTAAAAAAAGATGGCGGCATGCAAATAGAAGATTATGCTTTAGGAACGATGACAAGTTCTTATGAATTAGGATCAACTGTAAAAGGGGCTACTTTATTAGCCGGATATCAAACTGAAACAATTAAGCCGTATACGCATTTCTTTGATGCACCAATGTATTTTAAAGGAAGTACTAAGCCGAAGAAATCGTGGAAAGATTTTGGTGATATTGATGATTTAAGAGCTTTACAAGTTTCATCAAACGTTTATATGTTTAATACAGCTTTAAAAATGGCGGGTATAAATTATGTGCCAAACAATCCGTTAGACATTAGAAAAGAGACATTTAATAAAATGCGCTACTATTTTAGACAATTTGGTTTAGGTGTACCGACTGGTATTGATTTGCCGAATGAATCGATTGGTCAAATGGGTAGAACTGATAACATACCTGGTTTTTTACTTGATTATGCGATTGGACAGTACGATACATATACACCTCTTCAACTTGCTCAATATATTTCAACGATTGCAAATGGCGGTTACCGAATGAAACCGCAAATTGTACAAGAAGTGAGAGAGCAACCACATAGACCAGAGGATGTTGGAAAAGTTATTCGATCTATTGAACCAGTTATTTTAAATCGAGTAGATATGAACACTTCATACATTAATCATGTAAAAGAAGGGTTTAGAAGAGTATTCCAGGAAACTGACGGAACAGGTGCTGGAACGTTTAAAGGATTACCATATAAACCAGCTGGAAAAACAGGGACAGCTGAAACGGTATATGGTGGAGAAAGTGATATTGGAAGAGATGAAAACAATAACCGAAAAAAATGTTATAATTTAACTCTTGCCGGTTATGCACCATATGATGCTGATCCAGAAGTAGCTTTTTCAGTTGTTGTACCATGGGTAAATGATGATAAATCAGGAATTAATTCCGCGATTGGTAAAGAGATTTTGGATGCGTATTTTGAATTGAAAACGAAAAGATCGGGTGGAAATCCAGTCCCAGTAGAGCAGCCGAACAAGAACCAGTAAAAATAATATCACTGCATTGAGACATATGGTGCAGTGATATATTTTTTGATTTAAAAAGTGTTTGAATAAGGTGGGAATGGATATGAAACAGGAGATTAAGAGAGGTTGGGGGAAATACATACTCTTCGTGTTTGTTTTGGTAGTAGCCTATCATTCTTTTACTTTATGTAAAGTAGAAGGGAAATCGATGCAACCGACTTTATATGAAGAAGACTACGTATTTGTAAATAAAGCAGCAGTGCATTTTTCTAATTTAGAGCACGGAGAAATTGTCATTATAAAGGAAGATGATGAATCGAAATATTATGTAAAACGAGTAATTGGACTTCCTGGTGACGTAATTAACATAACGAATGGATCAGTATATGTGAATGATAAAAAGCAAGAAGAACCGTATACAAATAAAGATTTATTCAATAATACGCAAGTGTTTTATAACTTTCAAAAAACAAAAATCCCGCCAAATAAGTTATTTGTCATGGGAGATAATCGTGAACTTAGTAGAGATAGTCGAAACGGTTTAGGTTATATTGAGGAAGATAATATAATAGGAAAAGTGGAATTTGTTTATTATCCATTTTCAAAAATGAAGATCATAGAATAAGTGGGGAGTTACAAAACCCCACTTATTAACATTTCACTTTATTCTCTTTAAAAAACCTTTTGGGTTAAATGATATGAAAAACTTATGTTTAGATTCATCGATTATGAAGTTGTTATTTGTAGCTAAAAACTCTTCAACAGCTTCCATTGGGCCAGGACCCCAATCGGGAGAAACAGGATTTCCATTAATAGATGTATCCTCTACAATAATATAACTGCCATTAGAAACGATAGATTTATAAAGCAATAATTCTTTTGCTACATGATCTTTACTATGATCTGAATCTAAAATAACTAAAATCACATCATCAGGTTTACGCATACTTAATATTGTTTGCACAGCGGTTACTGAAACAGAAGAAGCTGTTAAATACGTAATGCGATCATGGGATGGACGATTTGGTTGTGGAAATACATCGATAGTCAGAACGTGTCCTTTTCCAATTAAATCTAATACAGAAGCCAAATACAATGCGCTACCACCATAACAAGTGCCACATTCAATAATTAAATCGGGTTTTAATTCGTAAATAATTTCTTGATACAAAAAAAGATCAGAGGGAAGTTTGAGAATGGGGACCCCGAGCCAATGTGTATCATATAACCAGACTCGACTGTCGTAATATTGTTTTAAAAATTCACTGCTTATGTTATCGATTTTGAACACTCCTTTCTGAAACGAAAGTTGTACAATATATTATGTAAGATATGATTATAAGGAGAATGATTTTTAATAAAATTGAGCAAAATACCTCATTAAAAACCAATTGTTTTTATAATAAAAAACCTTTATTCAGCAAGTTTAATCAAAATCTGTAGATGAGGGAAAAAGAAAGGAAATGAACGTATGTATAAGTACACAATTTGTTTCATTAGAAAGGGAAATAAAATACTCTTACTAAATAGAAATAAAAAGCCGAATATGGGAATGTGGAACGGTGTCGGTGGAAAAATTGAAGATAATGAAACGCCATACGAAGGGATAATTAGAGAAACGCTTGAGGAAACAGGCATAGATCTTCCAAGTGTATCGTATAAAGGGAATGTGGTTTTTAAGAGTAAGGACGAGCATCGGGGTAGTGAAGGGATGTATGTATTCCTTGCTCATCTGCCAGATGGAGTACATATGGACACGCCATTAAGTACGGCGGAAGGATTATTAGAATGGAAAGAACTTGATTGGATATTAGATTGTGATAATAGAGGTGTAGTTAGCAATTTACCAAAATACTTACCAATAGTATTAAATGAGGAAAACAAGTTAGAGCATATATTCACATATGATAACCGGAATATTATTAATTATACAACTGCATGTTTGACAGAAGATGATGCGAACAGGCGATATGAAAAACAATTCATTTCTCAATAGAAGAGGATAGTGAAAAATCACTTTTTGCTCTCATTATATATGTGAGGTGATTATATGTTTCAGAAACACAATTCATTGGCCATAATTGTAATATGTATGCTATAACTTTTCTTATCATGAAAGAGTAGAGAACATACGTAAACGGAGCAAAAAGGAGATGGCAAAGCCACCTCCTTTTTGTTAGCTGTGAATCGCCTTAATGATAAATCGATGTTGCTTTACATCAAAATAATCTCATGTATACGATATAACTCCTCAAAGTACCTTTCGACAGTAAAATCAGGAATTTGCCACGGAATTGCTTTTAAATAATAGACGATAGCGCCAATATCATAAAAGCGTTGGAAAGGGAATTCTTCTTTTGCTTCTAAAATAGTAAATCCATTTTCCTGTAGTTCATTAAGTTCCGCGCAATCAAGACCACCAACTTGTTGTGTAAGAAATGTTCCATTAGGAGAAAGTATTCTATTTACCTCAGAAGCAGCATACGATTCATGTTGATTTATGATTAAATTAAATTGAGCATCTTGAAATGGTAAAGCAGTATCATCGGTCACTTCTACAACGGCAACCCCTAAAGGCTCTAATTTCTTCTGAGCAATTGGCACATTTGGAGCATAACCCTCAGTCGCATAAATAGTTGGTGGGAATGGTTGTAACATAGATAAAAACTCTCCGCCGCCAGTACCCATATAGAGCATTGATTCTGCACGCTGCATAAGTTGGAAAGCGGTGCTGCCGTATGACCAAGATAAAGGCTCGCTCTTCATTCGGCCTGTTTCAGAAATGAAAGAAAAATCCCAGCCACTAAAGTTTGTATTTGCACTTTCTAATAAAGTTAAAAATAATGGATCACGTTTCATAAATTTGTCCTCTTATTTCATAAATGAATGATATGATGAGAAAAGAAAAAGGGAGGACCTCTTATGAAAGAGAAGTGGTTTTATGTTTCGTGTTTTCTGGGTTCATTTCAATAGGATTGGGCTTTTTTGCAGGGGAAAAATACTATTCTATATAATATTTCTTAATAGTGTAGTGTTGCTTTACAGCAAAGTATGAAATTTGCATTTTTATATAAAAATTATTAAATTGATCGGTTTTCCTGACAATTCTTGAGAAAAAAATCAATAGTATATTTTTCCATTTTTTACTGTAATATGAGGGTGCGCTTACAAATATAGGGGAAAGTGCATATCACAAGGGGTGGGAGTTGTTATGATGAAAGTCGCAAAGAAAAAAATAGTACCGTTGTTATTAGCAGGCGGAATACTAGCTGGGGGAGGCATTGTAGCTGAAACTGCGTATGGAGCTGAAACGGAAGTTCTTCAGCCAAAGTCAGTAGAGTATGAGATTCAGATGATGAAAGATAGTGGCATGACGTTGGAACAGGTAAAACAATTTGTTGAAATTTCTAAAGAAGGAAAAGAGTTTTTGAAAAAGATGCGAAAATTAAAGCGGAAAAAGATTTGAAAGAGATTGATGAGTTAAAAACAACACATCCAGAAGAAGCGAAAGAATTGTATTCTAAAATTGATGATCCTGCATATAGTCAAAATGAATTAAATGGTCTTGTTGCGTTAGCAGGATCTGCTTTAGGTACAAAAGGGGATGTTTTAGTCAGTTATGAAATTAATTCTGGAAGTTCTTCTATCGGTGTAGGACACACAGCGATCGTATCAAAAGATAGTAGTCGTACAATAGAATCATTTGCAAAAAGTTGGAGCCCAACTGGTAAAGATGGAGTCCAATATTACCCTAATACATGGAAAGGACGTTCTAAAGTTTATGGTCTATGGGTGAAGGGAGCTAACAATACAAAATATTTAAATGCAGCTTCATATGCTCAGGGGCAAATTGGAAAAGGGTATAATTGGTCATTCTTCGATAAAAATAGAACGGATAAGTTTTATTGTTCTTAATTGGCATGGCGTTCTTGGAGAAATCAGGGTATTGATATTGATAATGTTACTTGGGACACTGTTGTTACACCTATGGAATTAGTAAAATCATCAAATACTACTATTTTCTATTCAAATTGATAAACTATATTTTATAGAGCAATCGGCATTTATTTGTCGATTGCTTTCACTATATATGTGAGGTGATTACATGCTAAAGAAATATATTTCCTTAGTCAAAGTTATAATATGTACAATGTTTCTTTTTGTAGGTTGTTCTAAAAATGTTAATGGTGGTAAAGAACTTAAAAACATTCAACAAGCGGACTATCTTGTATCCTATTCAAATGCAATGAAAGATGGTGGTTACATATATGCATATGATAAGAAAGGAAATACGATTAGTAAAATGGAAGTAGATGGTCAAAGTATGATGAGCAATGCAAAAGATGAAAAGGGATACTACTTTTCATCAAATAGAAATAACAATCATTATGCAATAAATAAGACAGGCAAGGTACAAGGGATCAATAGACCTAAAGAATTACAAGATGTAAACGCAGGGGCATATTTCATCCATGCAGAACAAGGATATGTATATTATGATGTGAATATTGGATTGGTAGACGAAAAGAAGGGATATACAAGTGAACTTGTATATTGGAAAGATAGTGACAAAAGGCAAGAAAGTGTAGAACTAAAGGGAACGATTCAAGGTGCGCATATTATTGAGAATCATATATACGCATTTTCACAAACACTAGACAAAGTATATATTTCAGAAATAGATTTGGCCATAAATAAAAAAACAAACGAATTTGAAATTCCTAATGAAAATGTGTATTTTGCACCAACTGCTCAAAAAATAATTTTTCAAAAGTATAAAGATAAATTATTGTTCGTACTAAGTGATAATGTAAATCAAAAGTTACCACCTAAATTAATTATGGTAAATACAAAGACTAGAGTAGTAGAAAAAGAAACAATATTAGACGAAAAGCAATTCATACCTGTTCTAGTGCAGGTGGTTGAAGATAAGGTGTATATTTTAAATAATGATGAAAAAGTGAAAGAGCTAGATGAGAACTTGAACATCATACGTACATATTCATTACAAAGTGACAAAAATACAAAAATCACTAGAGAGGATAAAGGGATTTCTGATATACAAGTACATGGTAATAAGTTATACATCTTATACAAAGATATGAATCCAAAGAGTAAAACGAAACAATTGGTAGCTGAGATTGAAGGATATGATTTGTTAACAGGGGCTAGTATTGAAAAGACTACTTTACAATTAGAGAGAAAATGGGATGATATAACTTTTCTTATGGTGAAAGAGTAGAGAATATACGTAAATGGAACAAAAAAGGAGGTGGCTTTGCCACCTCTTTTCCGTTAGTCACGAATAGCCTTAATAATAAAGCGATGTTGCTTCACATCAAAATATCCTTTTTGCAAGATGATTTCATGTATACGATATAGTTCCTCATAATACCTTTCGACAGTAAAATCAGAAATTTGCCACGGAATTGCTTTTAAATAATAGACAATAGCGCCAATATCATAAAAGCGTTGGAAAGGGAATGCTTCTTTTGCATCTAAGATAGTAAATCCATTTTCCTCTAACTCACTACATGCTGCTTCGAGTGACCAACTTGCAAATTCGCTATTTAGTGGTGAGCCAAACTGCTCATTAAGTACCGCGCAATCAAGACCACCAACTTGTTGTGTAAGAAAAACGCCATTTCGAGAAAGGATTCTGTTTACCTCAGAGGCAGCATATGATTCATGTTGATTCATGATTAAATCAAACTGACCATTTTGAAATGGTAAAGCAGTATCATTAATCACTTCGACGACTGTAACTCCTAAAGGCTCTAATTTCTTCCGAGCAATTGGCAAGTTTGGAGTATAGCCCTCAGTCGCATAAATAGTTGATGGGAACGGTTGTAACATAGATAAAAACTCTCCGCCGCCAGTACCCATATCTAGCAGTGATTTTGCACGCTGCATAAGCTGGTAAGCAGTGCTACCATACGACCAAGATAAAGGCTCGCTCTTCATTCGGCCAGTTTCTGAAATAAAAGAAAAATCCCAGCCGCTAAAATGTGTATTTGCACTTTCTAATAAAGTTAAAAATAATGGATCACGTTTCATAATTATGTCCTCCTATTTTTCAATGAATGATATGATGAGAAAGGAAAAAGGGAGGACCTCTTATGAAAGAGAAGCGGTTTTACGTTTCGTGTTCGAATAGATTCATATAAAGTTACTCCTTGTGAGAATGGTTATTTATATATTCGGGATTAGTAAGTGGAAATCCTTTGAACTTATGAGGGAAGGTCGTTGTTTGAAAACTGCCATTCATGCTGTTCAACAATCGGGCCATTAAATGGAATAAAACTTATTGAATGAAACGGGATAATGCAATACATATTGATTACATGCACTTCAATATTTTTGAATTTTCTTAAATTCTCTCTTGAACCTCTAGTTACTTTAGGTTTTATAATGAATCTATACTTTTAATAGGGGGATTTGGATGAATAAGGATAAAAAGTTTTCTATTGGAGAATTCTCAGGGAAAACGGGAATACCAATTCCTACTTTGCATTACTATGATGAAATCGGGTTGTTACAACCAGAAAAGAATCCTTCTTCAGGGCACCGCATTTATAAGTATCACGATATTATAACCTTACAAAAAATTTTAAGTCTAAAATTTCTAGGCTATAGTCTAGATAAAGTCATTAATTTGTTACACGAATCAAGTTTTGGTGTTGATTTGAATGAAAGTTTGTCTCTCCATTTGCAAGTGTTAGAAAGAGAACACGAACAAATTGAGCAATCAATGCAAGCAATTAAAAGAGTAATGAAGTTAGTCGAAGAGGAAGAAGAAGTAGATAGTACTGTATTGTTTAGTCTTATTTACGGTAGGAATACAGAACATACACACAAAGAATGGATGGACCGCCATAAGTTAACAGATATCGTGGAAGAATTATCAAAGAAACGAGAAGAAGATAAAGTTGCCTTGGATAAAACGTTTATTCAATTGTCTAAAAAGGTTAAACAATTATATGGTAAACCAGTCGAGTATTCGAAAGTACAAGAGATGGTTAAGGCATATATAGGAGGGTCTTTTTCATTTCTTAGTGAAGATTTGATACAAAAGTTAGCTAATACTAGTGTGGAAGAACTGGATATGCAAGAACTTGAAAATATGATACCTTCGCCTTTCGTAGAAGATGAACAAAAATGGCTTAATCAAGCGATGGAATATTATATGAAGCAAGTAGAAATGGAAGAGGGATAGATTTTATGAGCAATTGTAGGTGGCTTAGCTTCATCGAAATAATGCAATAGACCTTTCATTGAAGAAGGGGAATATTGGAAAAATACGTTTGTTATTGCTTTATTCAAAAGAAAGAAACGCTTATACTTCATTTTTGAAACATAAGCGTTTTTGTTTAAAATACTCAAAAACAAAAATCCTTTGGTAAAGTATCATTTTTAATAACCGTTCTTAACCCATGTTTTATAATCCAAGGGTTAACAGGATGCTGTTTATCACGCAATTGCTGCAACCATTGAAAAACAAGTTCTTTATCTTCTTTCGTAATATCGTTAATATGATTGGCTACAGATTTTTGAACATATTTAGAAGGGTCATTCATTAAAGGTTCAAGAAGCTGTAAATTGTACTTAAAGTCACCTTTCAGAGCTCCTATTTTTTTAGCCCAAGGAAGCCTTGGTCTTGTACCTTCAGAAACTAATCTTCTAATGTGGCTGTTTTCGTCATGAAGCCACTGTTGTAGTATGTCTAGCGTGTCTTCATGGTATGTTTCAAGAAAAGGCCGAATGGCATATTCAGCAGTATTCCTTTTTGTTATTTCATACATGGCGTTGAATGAGGTTTCAAAATCGTTAAGTCCATATTTTTCAACGTATTTTGCGATAGGCATGTACATATATCCGTTTGTAAATGTGCCTACTTCTGTTGTATTTTCTGGTCCCAAAGTTCTCAGTAATATATGTATTGCTTCATTAAAATCTTTTTGTAAAGCATTGTGTAATTCATCTGCCAATACTTCAATACGCTGCTTTAACTCTAAATTTTCAACTTTACATGTTACGGAAGATACAAAGTTTCTTTTAGAGAAAGTAGGATCGTGTTTACAAATAGAATCAGCCATTTTTTCTGCTAATTCTTCGTTAAACAAAAATTTTAGCGGAACATATTTACTCATTTTTTCACCTCGGTGGTCAGTTAAAAGCAATTTTTATTTTTTAATCGACAATCCATAAACTAAAGTCTCACTTGGAGTCGTAATACTAAAACCAGTCGTCTTATAATCAAGTTTCACCGTATCACCAGTGTAATCTTTCGTGAATGAATCCATTTGTACAATAAAATCAGCATCTTCATATACAACATCATCTGCAACATATGTATCCCAAATTAAATCGACATCAACGAAAATACTACAAGAGTTTGTCATTGTTCCTCTAATACGAATAATCTTTTTGTCTTCACGTTCTAGACTATGTATAGCTGCTTTTGCTTCATCAGTAATGCGAATGTTCATGGTATCCCAACCTTTATTTATATTTCCTTTATTATTGCAAAAACAAGAGCAATAGGGAAGTAAAGAGGTTTGTAACAAAAAACGAGCAAACAAATTTGTTTGCTCGTTTCGTTTCATTTTATTTTAGTTCACATTTATCAAGTGGAATGACTTTTGTTTTCTTCGTAAATTTATATCCTAACCATAGTACTAAGAAGAGTGGTAAACCGATGTAAGAAACGAGTACACCGTTCCAATCGATTGATTCGCCCATAAATGCGCCGTAGTTTTGACCTAAAATTACGATGACACAAAGTGCAAATGCAAAGATTGGACCGAACGGGAACCATTTTGCTCTATATGGTAAGTCTTTTAAATCTTTTCCTTGTGCGATATATGCTTTACGGAAGCGATAATGACTAATTGCAATGCCGACCCATGCGATAAAGCCAGACATTCCTGATGCGTTTAATAACCAAATGTATACAACACCGTCACCGAATAAAGAAGCAATGAAAGCGATACTACCGACAATTGACGTTACGATTAATGCGTTAACAGGTACACCGCGGCTATCTAATTTACCAAGAAACTTTGGTGCTTTCCCTTGGCGAGCTAAATCCCAAAGCATACGAGTTGATGCATACATACCAGAGTTACCAGCAGATAGTACTGCCGTTAAAATAACAGCGTTCATAACAGAAGCAGCAAAGGCAACGCCCGCTTTTTCAAAAATAAGTGTAAATGGACTTACTGTTACATCACTTGCGGCAAGGCTTTCAGTTGTATAAGGAATTAATAAACCGATAACGAGAATCGCAAGAATATAGAATAAAAGAATACGCCAAAAGATCGAACGAATTGCTTTCGGAATATTACGTTCTGGATCAGAAGTTTCACCAGCAGCTACCCCAAGTAATTCAGTTCCTTGGAATGAGAAACCAGCTGCCATAAATACACCGATAATTGCCATGATGCCGCCGTTAAATGGTGCATCTGCAACTGTGAAGTTTTTAAAGCCAACAGTTTCGCCGCCCATAATTCCGAAAATCATCATAAAGCCGACAATTAAAAAGATAATAATAGTAACCACTTTAATAAGTGCGAACCAATATTCAGATTCACCAAACCCTTTAACAGATAAGTAGTTTAAAAGGAAAATAATAGCTAAACATAATCCGCTCCAAATGAGGGAAGGGGTATCTGGGAACCAAAATTTCATAATTAATGTTACAGCCGCTAGTTCAGCAGCTATCGTAATTGCCCAGTTATACCAATAGTTCCATCCAAGTGCAAAGCCAAGTGATGGATCAACAAATTTTGTTGCATACGTACTAAAAGATCCAGTAACAGGCATGTAAGCTGCGAGTTCAGCTAAGCTTGTCATTAAAAAGTAAACCATAATTCCAATTGCGGCGTATGCAACTAATGCACCACCAGGTCCAGCTGTGTGGATCACACCACCACTGGCAAGAAATAGTCCGGTACCAATTGTACCACCGAGAGAAATCATCGTAAGGTGCCGTGATTTTAAACTACGTTTTAATTCACCTTTTCCATTTGTAGTTTCTGTTTTAGAGGTAGTTTGATTCGTTGCGCTATTCATGTTCAACACTCCTTTTCTTGTAAGATAGGAAGGAGCGGGGGAGAAAAATACAAAAAACCGCCAAAGGAATTTGGCGGAACGTTTCACAAATAACCACCCCATCATACCCTTCCGTTAAGATAGCACCCCACGTTTACACGGTAATTTGTAAACGTGACAGTTCTGTTCCTTTCGGAGACAGCCCCAGCTCATATTTCCAGAGAAGAAATATAAACTTCGGCAACTTTTCCTTTCAAACGGAGTCGGTGACATTCTCTATGTCTCGTCCGTTTTACTCTTAAAAGTCGCAACCTCTACCTCATCGGATTGATGAGGATTTATATATTGCTAAGATTTTTAATATATGGCAATTGTAATGAGTTTCTGAATATATTGCAAGATATTTTGTTAGGAAAAGTCAAAAAATATCGGTTATTGTATAGGAAACGCTTGCAAAACTCCACCCGAACCTACTATTATGTAGCAATAAGCAAAGAAAAAATTGTTATACAAATGTTTCGCAAAAAATATTGAAAAACCCTTTAAAATTAAAAGAAAATTCAGAAAATATAATTCGACATAACTATCAAAAGAGGATTATTCCTTAAATTCGTTTCAAAGAATAAGTATAAATCTGATAAATAGAATGAATATTCTTTTTATTTCTGATAAAATTGAGGTATTGTTTAATTGAAAAGGGGAAATCAATATGAAATTAGAAACAGAAAGGCTCTATATAGTGCCGTGTACAGAAGAGAGTATTCACGTTGCTAATGAGCAAGGATATAATAGTGGTCCACATATTGTAGGGCATGTAGAAAATATAAAACAAAATAAGACTTTATTACCTTGGGGGGCGTGGTATGTCATTCGCAAGGAAGATGACATCGTTTTAGGTGATATAGGGTTTAAAGGGAAACCAAATGAGGAGCATACAGTAGAAATTGGTTACGGTTTTATTGAGAAATATTGGAATAAAGGGTATGCGACAGAAGCTGTAAGAGAACTAATAAATTGGACTTTTCAAACAGGAGAAGTAGAAACAATTATTGCGGAGACACTTCTTGAAAATGAAAGATCGATTCGTGTATTAGAGAAATTACATATGAAAAGAATTGGCACTACAGAAACAATGATTAATTGGAGAATGGAAAAATGAAAAATACCGCTCGAAGTATATCGGGCGGTATTTTTATCATTATGGAAGCATTTGTTTTTGATCATTCGGATATTTGGCTGTCGATGCGTTAGAACGATTGGAATGATTGCGAACAGCAATGAAAATAGAAATAATAACGACAAGGCCAACTGCCACGTAAGAAAGTGAAATAATAGTCGGATCCACTTTAAATGTAGTGAGCAGTGTACGAATGTTTGTAAAGATAATAAGGCCACCAACTAATACGCCAAGTAAATGTGCTGGAACGATGCGTACTAACCATGCAGCAATTGGAGCTGCGACAATACCGCCAAGCATTAACGCAAATACCCAAACCCAGCTTACTTGTTCCCAGCCAAGTGAGATGAAGAAGCCAATTGTTGCAGCAAGTGAAACAGGAAATTCACTCGTATCTACAGATCCGATAACTTTTCTAGCCTCATTTCCTCTTGCTAAAAGTACAGGTGTCGTAATCGGTCCCCAGCCACCGCCACCAGTTGAATCAACAAATCCAGCAAATAAGCCAAGCGGAACAAGTTGTTTAGCAGACATACGTTTCTTTGAAGTGACAATTTGTTTTTGAATGATGAATCGTAATAAAATATAAACCCCTAAAGTAAATAAAAATACGGAAATGTACGGTTTAATGACATCGCCAGGTAAATTACTTAAAAAACATGCCCCAATAAATGCGCCAACTGCTCCTGGCAATGTAAGCCTGGAAACGGTATATTTATCAACGTTTCCAAATTTGATATGAGATGCACCAGAAGCGGCGGTTGTAACAACTTCAGCTAAATGAACAGATGCGGAAGCGACAGCCGGTGCGATACCAAACATTAATAATAGTGAGGTAGATGTTACCCCATACGCCATTCCAAGCGCTCCATCGATCAATTGAGCGAAAAATCCAATAATAGCAAAGACAATTAATTTCTGCATAAAAAATCCCCCTGTAATAGTAAATGAAAAAGGCACTTTTCCCGTGTGAGAAAAGTGCCTTTGGTTTTTCCAATCAGCAATATTGAAATTTGTTTCATTATAATACACATTAATCGTATAAATCAACTGGGTTTTAAAGTTTTTTGAATTGAACGAAAGAAAAATAAAATATACAATAAAAGGATGGAGAGAAAGGGGAGAAAGACATGTTACTATTTGATCATCTCGTTCACGCAGTTCATGGCACACCGGAGGAAGCGGCAAAACAAATGCAGGAACTTGGATTTCATACTGTATTAGGCGGAGAGCATACGAACTGGGGTACTTGGAATAGTTTAAGTTATTTTGATTTATCATACATAGAATTTCTGGCAGTTCAACATGAAGAAAAAGCGAAAGAAGCAGAAAATCCATTAGTACAAGAAACAGTGGTGAAATTACAAAATGGAGAAGGAATGCTACAACTCGCAATTCGAACAGATGCCATTGAAGAATTAGCAGTGAAATTTAGTCAGCATGGTTTACATACGATAGGGCCATTTGAAGGGAAGCGTGTGAGAAAAGATGGCAGACTTTTAGAATGGAAAATGTTATTTGTAAAGCAAGAAGAGAACAGACCGAAATTACCTTTCTTTATACAGTGGAATGAAACAGATGAAGAAAGAAGAAATGATTTACATAAAATAGGAACGATCACTGAACATAAAAACAAAGTGCAACAAATTGAAACAATTCATTATGCAGTGAAAAATGTTAGAGAAACGGTGCGGAAATGGAAAGAAGTAATGGAGCTAACTGCAAGCTCAGTCGTAAAAAGTGAAGAGTGGAATGCTGAATGCCAAAGTGTATCATTCGGTGACATTCAAGTACAGTTTTGTGAACCAATTGGAGAAGGGGTAGTACTAGAATGTTTGAAGAATCATGGCGAATATCCATTTGTAGTGGAGTTTAAAGGGGAAAATAAACGAGAGCATGAAGTGTTAGGTAGTTTGTACATATATTAATAGAGGTGAACGTTGTGGAAGAAATGCTTAGAGAGATAGAGAGAAAACTAGAATGGCCTCGTATTGTAAAGTGTACAGCTATTTCAAAAGGTTTTTCACATGAAGATAAATATAAAATTGAATTAAAGAATCGAGAAACATATTTTGTAAAAGTATGTGATGCGGTTAATTCTGAACGCAAACAAGAAGAATATACGTATATGAAACAATTAGAGTTATTACATATTCCAACGCCCAAATTAATTCATTTCATAAAACTTGAGAAATTAAATAAATGCGTTCAAGTATTTGAATGGGTCCAAGGTGTAAATGGTGAAGAGAGCTTAAGTAAGCTAACGGAGGAAGAACAGTATAATGCAGGAAGAAAAGCTGGAGAAGTATTAAAGCGAATCCACTCAATTGAAAGAGAAAGTACAAGTAATAAATGGGAAACATCTAGATGGAATAAGTACGAAAGATACATAGAGGCATTAGCAGATTACGAGGTGAACTTTCTGGATTTGAAGCCTGTATTAACCTTTGTAGAAAATCATAAAGATTTATTGAAAAATCGTCCAATCACATTTTTACATGATGACTTTCATCCAGCAAATACTATGATTCATAACAAGAAGTTTATCGTTATCGATTTTGGTGGGTATGATTTTGGCGATCCAATACACGATTTTTATAATGTAGCGATTTTTACTACAAGAATAAGCAAACCATTTGCAGTTGGACAAGTTCACGGTTATTGCGGAGGCGAACCATCGCTTCAATTTTGGCAACTGTATACATTATATGCAGCAATGACATTCCCAGCGGATATCGTTTGGACAAACCGAAGCACACCGCATTTAGTAGATGATATGAAGGAAAGGTTAAACGGAATTTTAGAAGATCATAATCAATTTTCATCCTATATTCCAAAATGGTATCAATCAAGTGAATTTAATAAATAAAGGAGGAATTCATATGGACAAAATAGCGGTAATTTCAGATATACATGGTAATATTCCAGCTTTAGAATTTGTACTACAAGACATTAAATTGAGAGGAATCGAACGTATTATTTGTCTTGGAGATTTAGTAGGAAAAGGACCTCATTCTAGTGAAGTGATTGAAATCATTCGTAAAGAATGTGAAGGAGTCGTAATGGGAAACTGGGATGATTTTATTACAAAACCGACTGAATTTGAAGCGTTAAAATGGCATCAAAAACAATTATCAGAAGAACAAAATGATTATTTAAGAAGCTTACCATTTTCAATCGAGTTTTATATGAGCGGCAAACTGATTCGTATGTTCCACGCTTCACCGAGAAGTTTATATGAAAGAATACAACCACATGCCTCAAGAGAAGAGCGTATTAGTATGTTCGAAAACAGTGAGCTCACGGAGAATATAGAAGGAGAAAGAAAACCAGATGTCGTTTGCTACGGTGACGTTCACCAAGCATTCGTTCAAAATTTCAGAGGGAAAACGTTATGTAATGCTGGTAGCGTAGGAAATCCGCTTGAAATTACACAAGCTTCTTATTTAATATTCGAAGGAATTTACAATGAAAAAGAAGCAGCGAGCTTTTCCATTCAACTCGTACGTGTACCGTATGATATTGAACTTGCCATTCGATTAGCGGAAGAGCTCGATATGCCAGAAATTGAAGAATACAAACAAGAATTACGGACAGCTTTATATCGAGGGTTTAAGGGAAAGTAAGCCAATCATAATATATCAACGATTTTTCAAATATATCTATCATAACTTAAAATATATCAACGATTTTTTCAATATATCAACGATTTGACAAAGGATATCGACTTACCGACAAATAGTGACATGAATTGTTACTTGTAATTATATTATGTTAACTGATTAAAGGAGGGAATATCATGTGTCGAAAACAAAACATCAAAGAAATTATTGATCGTATTTTAACGTTAAAATTAACTCATCCAATTAGAGTTGGAGTAAGTGGTATTACAGCTTCAGGAAAAACAACATTTGCAAATGAACTAGCGGAAGAAATAAAAAAACGAGGGTTACCAGTAACACGTGCTAGCATTGACGATTTTCATAATCCAAGATTGATTCGCTATGCACAAGGTAAAGATTCTGCAAGAGGGTATTATGAAGATGCACACGATTATACAGCTTTCAAAGAAAGGTTATTAAAGCCTTTAGGACCAAACGGGAATTTACAATATGAAACGATTTCTCATAATTTAAAAAAGGACATCCCTGTACATAATGAGCCACTAGTGGCCACGCAAAATATGATATTAATAGTAGATGGAACGTTTCTATTGAAAAAAGAAGTTGAGCATTTATTTGATTACAAAATCTTTGTAGATACAGATTTTGAGATTGCGAGAAAACGTGGTGCAAAGCGCGAGACTGAGGTTTTTGGAAGTTATGAAGAAGCAGATAAGATGTTTTTGAATAGGTACCATGCGGCCTGTAAGATGTATATAGATGAGCATAATCCGAAAGAGTGTGCGGATGTTGTATTTCGGAATAGTGATTTAGAAAATCCAGAAGTTATATTTCATGAGAGAAAGTAATACACAATCAAAAGTATATGTATAGCCTTTTATTTATAGTTATAATTCTCGTATAATTAAATTAATTTATAGGAAGTGAAAAACGGGGGATAAGGCAATAAAAAAACGTAAAAAGGGGATAGGAAATATAATGAATGAAGTACTAGAACTAAAAGAAGAACTGCTACAAATTAAAAATAATAATTATGCTGTACCAGAAGACGTAGATGCACATCCATATGCACAGTGGATGTTAGATTATATCGGATCATCCGATGCTGAATTACGTGATGATTTAATTTATAGTACGCTTCACAAATGGATTACAAATGATGTGTTTAGACAAAAAGAATTACGAGGGTTAATGTTACAGGCAATTAGTCCTGATTATTTATTTTATAAAATTGGTGAAAAGGGAACAGACTCTGTTTTTAAACGTGCGTTCTCTGTATTAATTCCACCACTTATTTTATCTGTTCATGAAAGAGAACCATTGTTATCGGAAGAACAACTGTACAGTGTGGCAGAACAAGTGTTGGAATATGTATATTTAGAAGAAGATGTAAGGGGTTACGTAGAAGGAAAAGGCTGGGCACATTCTACAGCACACGCTGCTGATGCGCTAGATGCGTTAGCGCGTACAATACGAAATCGTGAGTTTTCATATGCAATACTAGCTGCTGTTCGTCAGAAGGTTCGTTTAAATGACTACGCGTACATACACTTTGAGGATGAGAGATTAGTAAAACCAATTATGTCGTTACGTAACCAAAATCTTTTAACGGAAGAAGAGTGGGGCAACTGGCTACATAGTATAGCAACTGTTGAAGACGTCCGACATCCGCAGCATGCTATTTTAGTACAAAATATTAGATCTTTCCTGAGAAGTTTATATTTCAGAGTTTTAGAGACAGAGGGTAGCACAGCTTTTACAGATGATATATTGGAGACTTTGAGGGGGGGGCGTAGGTATTAAAAATGGTCCAGCCTTAGAAACCAAGAATAGATATTAATTTTGAAAAATTTATTAGAAATTTATTTTTAAATTGTACCCTTTCAGTATAGGTTGAAAGGGGTGTCAAATGAAAAAATTATTGAAGTTAGTGAAAATAATTTTTTTAATGTGTATTAGTATTATTTTCTTTGGAACAGGCGCTGTATTTATATATCATAACTATCAATTAAAAATGGAATCGAAATTAATGAACAATAAAGGTGAACTTGTTAATTTCGATAATAAAAAAGTGAATGTTTATAATGAGGGGAGCGGGGAGGACACGTTTGTATTTATGGCCGGTTCTGGAATTGCCGCTCCTGTTTATGAATTAAAAGGCTTATATAGGAAATTTTCGAAAGAAAACAAGATTTCTGTAATTGAGAGAGCTGGTTATGGATACAGTGATGTTTTTCAAGATGATAGAGATATTGAGACGATATTAGAACAAACGAGAGAAGCGCTTATTCGAAGTGGAAATAAACCACCTTACATTTTAGTACCACACTCTCTATCGGGAATAGAGGCTATTTATTGGGCACAAGAATATCCAAGTGAAGTAAAAGGGATTATTGCGTTAGATATTGGTTTACCTAAACAGTACGAATCTAATGAAATAGGCATGGTTGATTCATTAAAAATAAAAGGGATGAATATTTTAACGAAAATTGGTTTTCAGAGATTAGCTCCCTCTATTACTTATAATCCCGAAGTTATTCGTCAATCCTTTTTAAATGAACAGGAAAAAGATATTTATAAAGCGCTTACGTATAAGAGGGCTTTTAATGATGATATGAAGCAAGAACTTTTACAAAGCTACAATAACGGTAAAAAATCAAATTCCTTATCGATCCCAAAAGAAACACCTATGTTATTTATAGATGCGATTGCTAGGCAATATAAAGATTCGAAGTATACAAAGCAAAAAAACGAAGATTATAAGAAGTTTGCTAGCAAGTTATTAATAGCTGATGTGAAAATAATTGAAGGTACACATAGCATTTATTTATACGCTCCTGATGAAATATACAAATTTGCTATGGACTTTATTAAGAATAAAGTAATGGAGAACTAAGCTATTGTTATTTTAGCGATGAAAGGTCTACATAATGAAAGTATATAACATATTAATTGTTGAAGACGATTTAATTATAGGAGATTTATTACAAAAAATTTTGCAGCGCCAGAAGTATAATGTGTATTGGGAGAAAGAGGGAAGGAAAGTTCTTGATGTAATTCATGAAATAGATTTAGTCATAATGGATGTTATGTTACCAGGTGAAGATGGTTATCAAATTACAAAGAAAATAAAAAATCTAGGACTAAATATTCCAATTATATTTCTATCAGCTAGGAATGATATGGATAGTAAACTAAAAGGTTTAACTATTGGAGAAGAATACATGATAAAACCCTTTGATCCTAGAGAATTATTGTTAAGAATTCAGAAAATGTTAGATAATCAATATGGTACTTTCACGCAAATTAAACATTTATTTTTAGATGCAGAATATAAAAGAGTTTTCATTAATGGTTTACGTGATGAAGTTGCTTTTACTGCAATTGAGCGTAAGATATTCTTCTATTTGTATGAAAATAGAGATAGAATTTTATCGAAAGAACACTTCTACGATTACCTATGGCAACTCGAAGATAGAAATCAAAATATCATGAACGTACATATAAAGAAAATCAGGAACAAAATTGATGATAAAACAGGGGATATTATACAGAATATATATGGAGAAGGGTATAGACTAAATACCTATACGAAGAAATGAACTTAAAGAAAAAATATCAGTTACTACTATTCTCCGCTATTATTAGCGTACCACTGTTATTGTTGTCGATTAGTATCTTTGTATCAGTTATTTATAATGTTGTCTTTAAAACTAAAAATAAGAACATCCCTTTTCACGAATCCTATGCATATCCTACTATGATAATCATATTTTTATTATCACTATTAGTATTAGCTCTTGTATTTTCAAAATCGATTAACACCGTATTAAATAAAATTAATGTATTAAATCAAACGATTCGAGATTTAGCTAGTGATAAAAAAACCCCTAATATAATAGATGTTAAAAGCGATGATGAAATGGGAAAACTAATTAGGTCAGTAAACTTGCTTATAGAGAGAACGACTTATCGAGAATTGGAACTACAACAACAGGAACAAATAAAAAAGGAACTATTAAATAAGTTACGGCATGACATTAATACCCCCTTAACAGCGGTCAGATTACAATTATATTATTTAGAAGGTGAGTACAAGGAACAAGCACCAATACTTGAATCACTTTATGAGCAGATACAATATATAAGTGATTTAACTAACGAATTTAATATTCAATCTACAGAGATCTTAGAGAATACTTATATTGTGAATGATGAAGTGAATATACATAATTTAATCGAAAATATGATTAAAAAATGGAGCTATTTGTATAGCATTCATAAAATTGAATTAGTATATAATCCACAAGATAAAGAGTTGATATGGAATAGTAATGAGTTATGGATTCAAAGGCTATTTGATAATATTTTTCAAAATGTCCTTAAACATTCAAAAGCTAATAAACTCAAAATTATTATAGATGAAGATATTGTTTCTTTTAGAGATAACGGGATTGGGTTTGATATAAATAGTAAAGGAACGGGACTTGGTTTGAAAAATATTGAAGATATATCAAAGATGTTCGATATAAAATACACTTTACAATCAAATAGTGAGGGGACTATGTTTTCATTTGAAAATACTAAAGTTTAGAGCAAAGCACATAAAACCAATACCTCCCAACCATACTAATAAAATGTGTTGGAGGTGAGTTTTATGTACAAAAAAGACTTTGAAAAAGTTTATAATGAATATTTACATCAAGGAAAAGAGCAAGCTCAATTTGAAGTAGACCATGAAATCAATTCAGGAGCAGAACAAATTGTTGCAGTTCGTAAAAATGATGACGGTGATTTAATTGCTTTTAAAACAAGTAGCGGGAGAGAGTTAGATTATATGACTGCTCTTGATGAAGCAAAATCAGGAAAGTTAGCTCATGTAGATGTATTTCATAAGTATGGTAGAGATATTATACGTAGTGAACCTGATGGAATAAAAGAAAATAACTTAGATAATTTACCTTCATTTTAAACGGGTAAACCTCAAGAAGAGAATGTTCATTTGGATATTCTCTTCTTTATTTTGCGAAGTTTTCCTAGCGAATAGACGATTCATTTTTAAAGTGTAATCATACTTTTAAAGAGCTCTCTAAATTTCTCTTTGTCTTCTGCTGTAAATGGTTTCGGTCCTTTTGTACGCTTACCGCTTTTTCGAACCATTGCACTTAAATACCGTGTTTGTAACAATTGATCAATGTTTTCATTCGTATACTTGTACCCTTTATGATGAAGAACGATACAGCCTTTTGCTAAAGCAAGCGAAGCAAGACCGTAATCTTGTGTTACGATTAAATCTTCTTTTTTTGCTAACTGCATAATTCGGTAATCCGCAGCATCTGCTCCAGAATCAACATAAATGGTCTCCACACCTTTTGGCTGCTCTGCATTAGAATAATGAGAAAAGCTAGTAACGAGGGTAACAGGAATTTCCGCATTCGTAGCTTCAAAAATAATTACATCTTTTACAGGACAAGCATCTGCATCAACGTAAATTTTCATTGGTATCACTCCTATAACTAGGTTCGTGTTGATAATAATGGTAGATTTAGGTTTTGTCAAACGAGATCTCTTTATCATAAGTTACTTTTCGCAAACCAAAATAGCCTTCCTCAAACGAGAAATACCTTCCTCAATTTGATCAATATTCACTTTTCCATAAGATAAACGAATATAACCATCTTTCGCGCCGAAAATACTCCCCGGCATAAAAGCAATTTCTTGTTTTAAGCTTTGCATAATGAGTTGTTTTTCGTTTATCGGTTCGTTTAATTTTCCCCATATGTATATACCGCCGGTCGGGTTTGAAAAAGAGATTTTGTCGTGAAGTTGCTCGTTTAGGGCGCGAACGATAACGTCTCTTTTTTCTGCTAGTTGTTTTCGTAATGGTACGATATGAGACTGAAATGGTACAGTTTCGAAAAATTGCTGCATAAGCCACTGCGGGAATATGCTCATACCTAATTCCATTTGGTGCCTTGCGTCGGATAACCTTTCTACTACAGACTGCGGGGCAACAAGCCAGCCGACTCGTAATCCTGGTGCAATCATCTTTGATAAGGAATGTACATAAATGACTGTTCCATTTTCATCAATCGATTTCAAAGTAGGACAAGGTTGTTTCTTTTCTAACGTAAGTAAACTAGACGGATCATCTTCAACAATCGCAATTCGTAAGTCAGCGCAAAGTGATAATAGTTTTTTTCTACGGTTTGGATGCAGCATTGTGCCCGTAGGATTTTGGAAATTTGGATTTAAAAAAATCATTTTAATACGATGCTTTCGATATAACTCTTGCACATCGTCTGGATTAATACCGTGTTCATCAACAGGTAATGGGAAAATACGAATCCCCGCTGATTGGAATAAAGGTAAGGAATAACAGTGTGAAGGACTTTCGAAAGCAACAGCATCACCTGGATTTAATAAACATTGTACGATAAGGTGAAGTGCTTGCTGTGCGCCAGAAGTAATCATAATAGACTGCTCAGTTGCTTCAACTTTTAAATATTCTTTCATATATTTTACTACCGCTTGTCTTAGCGGGAGATACCCTTGCGGATGATCGTAACTTAATGAATGTGTTAACGGTTGTTCACGTAGAATCGTTTGTAGCTGATCGTGAGGATAAAGATTACAACCGAGTTCTCCGTTTGCAAAATCTATAATATTTTCATTTTGTTGTACTTCTGCCCGAATATGACGAAGTAAAGGTAAGTTTGGTAAAAAAGTACCACCTTCTACGAAATTTCTCCAGTTCGGCGTTAATGTAGGAGAAACGCCCCACATATGTGTACTCACACGTGTACCTTTACCAGTCGTACTTTCTACAATCCCCATTGCACGAAGTTCGTTATAAGCAGTCGTTACTGTACTTCGGTTTACATTTAACAGTGTAGCTAATTTCCGTTCTGAAGGGAGGAAGCTACCTGGAGGGAGTTCTCCGTACGTAATACGTTTTTCAATAAAGTCAACAACTTGCTGATAAATAGGGATTTTACTGTCACTATCTAGCTTCCATTCCATAAAAAACGCCTCCGTATCTTTTCACTACATCAAGTATAGCAAATTGGCTGGGTAAAAAAACAGCCAATTGGACGGTGTTTTATCCAGCCAATTTTACTATGCTAAATATGGAAGGGGAGATTCGGATGAAACGATGGCAAATGGAATGGCTCCTAGTATCAGTTGCATTAGTATGGGGAGCAAATTATACAATTGGAAAGTATGGCGTGGCATTTATGTCATCCATTCAATTTAATAGTTTACGATTTTTAATAGCATCACCGGTATTATTACTTATTACATTTTTAATGGAACGCTCATTACGTATTGAAAGAAAAGATTGGTTACGATTAGTAGCAGTCGGCATCGTTGGAACGACAATGTATCAAACGATGTTTATGCTATCTGTGAAATATACTTCAGCAACGAACGCCTCATTACTAATTGCAATGTCACCTATTTTTACAGGGATATTAGCAGTATTACACAAGCAAGAGCGTTTTTCGATGAAAGTACAAATTGGTTCAATAATAGCGTTTATTGGTGCAGCATTTGTTTTATTAACAGGGCATACAGGAGGAGCTACTTATGAGTATGCATGGCTCGGAAATATAATTGGATTAGTCGCAGCAATTGCTTGGGGATGGTATCCAATATTAGCGCAACCTCTTATTACAAAATACTCCGCAATGAGAGTCACATCATGGTCTACTTTAATTGGAATTGTACCTCTCGTTATATACTGTTTATTCAACGTAAATACATTAACGTGGCCAGTAGATACGCCAAGCTGGGGATCACTTGCATATTCAATCGTCTTTGCGACCATCTTTGGGCTAGCAATGTGGTATGTCGGCATTAGTCAAATAGGCTCAACGAAAGTAATGGTTTATATGTATCTTGTGCCATTATTCGCAGTTATCTTTGCAGCAGTAACAATTGGAGAGCAAATCAATATGTTGCAACTCGTTGGCGGACTTATTATCTTTATCGGCTTATATGTTGTAAAAAAAGGCGGAATCAAAAAGCCAGCTCTCAATTTGAAAAAAGTAAGCTAACAGTAAAAAGGATCTCTTTTACATAGAAGGAGATCCTTTTTGCTTTTGTAAAAAAAGCGCTTGTTCAACAGCCCATTTTTGATGATCGTGAATGAGAATCCCTACAGCATGCAATGGAGACATCCACCTTAAAACATGATCCTCTTCACAGGCTTTGGTTTGTTTCTGCGCCATGTTCGCAATGTAAAAGAACCCATCATTTAAATAATATGTATCTTCCTTTTCAGCATAAAAATACCGCATTGCATTACCGATATACTGATCAATTTCAATTGCCCATCCTAATTCCTCTAGTAATTCACGATGTAAACATTCTTCTTTTGTTTCATTACCTTCCATACAGCCACCAGGTAAAAAATAACGGTCTCCTTTTTGGATAACAGCAATCTTTGAAGAAGAATTAAAAATAATCGCATAACAACTAGGTCTTAATACATAATGAACGGTAGGTTTTTTAGAGCCAAACTTGAACTTCGAAATCATAAAACACAACCTTTCTCTATAAAATACATAAAAGGAATATTAAGGTAAATGTAGAATTATATAAGTATAATCTTAATGGATTGGAGTGATAACAACATGATAAATCGAAAATGTTCAAGGTGTAAAGAGATAACAGGTACGATGCACGGTGGTAAAAAAATTAAGGAAGAATTTCTATGTGAAGACTGTTTGCAAAAAGGAATTGCGAGCGGGGAAATCGAATTATCACAAGTGGAAGAAAAGCAAACTTCTTATCTTTCTATAAAGATATTAAAAATAATGAGTGTGATTTATTTAATAGGATCTATTTTAATGGCTTTTTCTGCTGGATCTCTTATACATGACCCAGGATTTGGGGAAGTATCAATTTCAGGATCAGGTGCAGTTGGTGTTATTATTATTGGATCCATATTCCAGTCTGTACTTGTATTTTGCGGTATTTGGGTATTCATCCTATTAGTAGAAACAGTCATTAAAATTTATGAAAAAATGAAGTGAGTGAGAGGGAGAAATATATGCGAGTAAGAAACATACAAGGGGAAGATTATGTAAAGATTCATTCTGTTTTAAATGATTGGTGGGGCGGGAGAGACATGGCTGCCATGTTGCCAAAATTGTTTTTCGTTCACTTTCAAGAAACGAGTTTTATCATTGAAGAAGATGGCGAAACGTTAGGTTTCTTATGCGGATTCTTCTCACAAACGCATAAAGAGGAAGCGTACGTTCATTTTATTGGTGTCAATCCGAAGTATAGAAGAAGAGGAATCGCATCGACATTGTATTCATATTTCTTTGATATTGCTCGTGCAAATAACCGTAAAGTTGTAAAAGCAATCACATCACCAGTTAATAAAAAATCGATACAGTTTCATAGGGAGATTGGTTTTCGAATTGAGGCTGGGGATGATGAGATAGAGGGTGTATCGGTACATACAAATTATGACGGGAACGGTGGTAGCAGAGTTTTATTTTTAAAATATGTGTAAAAGTAGGCTAGCTCGAAGTTAGCCTTTTTGTTGTGAGGAGGTAGAAGTATGGAGAGTAAACAAAGTAGAAATGAGTATTTAAGACGCATACATACAGTTCAAGATTATATAGAATCAAACATAAATAGTTCACTATCCATTGAAGTATTATCTGATGTAGCAGGGTTTTCGAAGTATCATTTTCATAGAATTTTTAAAGGAATAGTAGATGAATCGTTATCTCGGTATGTAAACAGATTGAAGTTAGAAAGGGCAACAAATCTACTTACATATCGTACAGATATGACCATTACAGATATTGCGTATCACTTTGGTTTCACAGATTCGGCAGTTTTCTCCCGTACATTTAAAAATTATTACGGAGTAAGTCCATCTCACTATCGTAACTACAATAGCAAGAATTGCAAAGACGTAAGTGAACCTTCTCAATACAATGAATGTAAGAAGGTTCGAGGAGATCTTGAAATTGTAACAGCGGACGATATGAAAGTCGCATACATAAGACATATCGGTACATATGAAGAGTTAACTATAGCTTTTCCGAAAATGATAGAGAAATTATTTCATTACGCAGCGGAAGAAAACTATCATGTATTTGAGGATACGAAAGTATTAACCATTTACCACGATCATCATGAATTTACGGAGGACTATCATTTAAGAACAAGTTTATGTATAACAATTCCGAATGAGTCCGCAGTAGAAACGAGCGACATTGGAATAATGGTAATACCTTCTGGAAAGTATGCGATAGGTCACTTCGAAATACGCCAAGATGAATACAAAGGTGCATGGGATTTTTTATACGGTGAATGGCTACCAAATAGCGGATATAAACCGAGAGATGCGTATCCTTTTGAAATGTATAAAAATGACCCAAGGCAGCACCCGGAAAATAAACATATAGTTGATATATATGTACCTATCGAACCTTTTTAATGATAGATTGAGGGGGAAGAAGGATGAAAACCGCTGAAAAGTTAGATTCCATTATAAAAGAAGACTATAAAAATATAAACGGTATGTTAGTAATGCAGAAAGGTAATATTATTTTTGAAAAATATTATAACGGCCAAGGTCCAGATGATGCATTTCATGTAGCATCTGTTACAAAAACGATTATTTCTGCGTTAATTGGGATATGTGTAGATAAAGGTTATATAAAAAGCATTGATCAAAGAGTAATAGAATTTTTCCCTGAATATAAAGTTAAGTCATCTGAAATAACAGTACGCCATCTTCTAACAATGACAGCTCCATATCCTTTTGTAGATTGGCAGGAACCGTTAGAAGAACTATGTACACAACCAGACTGGGTACAGTATACACTTAATAGAATGGGGAACGGCGGGGAAATCGGTTCTTTTAAATACTCATCTGCAGGAGCACATGTACTATCCGCAATTATTACGAGTATAACAGGAAAAAGTGCGCGTGAATTTGCGAATGAACAGCTATTTCAGCCACTCGGTATGAGAGAAATTCCAAACTACAATATGATAGCATTTGGATTCGATGACTTATTCGGAAAGGATGTGAAAGGATGGGTTCATGATCCAAACGGTATTTCAACTGGCGGATGGGGACTAACGTTAATGGTTAGAGATATGGCTAAGTTTGGAAGTTTGTATTTAAACGAAGGTACTCATAATGGAAAACAAATTCTATCAACATTATGGATAAAAGAATCAACAGAAATGAACACAAATCAATATGGTTACTTATGGTGGTTACGAGAAGAAGATGGAATCTTTTCATACTGTGCAGTGGGCGATGGTGGGAATATGATTTGTTGTATTCCGGAGAGGGAATTGGTGGTGGTGATTGCCTCTGAAATTATACCAAATGCAGGGGATAGATGGAAGTTAATGAAAGAGTATATACTTCCTTATATAAAAGGTTAATATGTTTATATTATGAAAACAAGAATAAAGGTCTAGTTATACTTGTTTTGTTCTCCATATTAAAAATAAGTGGTGTGAGAACAAAATTGTTTAACTAAGATTAAAAAACTTCAACACCTATACGATTATTGAATAATTGTAAGGTGTTGAAGTACTATATAATCTATTAATGGTATTTTCCATTAAAAGCGGAAATACCTTTTTTACTTTTAACTATTCTTTATCTTTGCGATGTATAAGGTACATTATGCCGAGTATAATTGCTAGGAAGATAAATTTAATTAATTCTATTAGACTGGCATCCCACTTGTTTTGCACTACATCTGTTAAATAAAATACATTAAACATACCATGTAAAATAGCGGGTGATATTACAGAACCGTCATGTTCTCTCGTGTACGTCAAAATTATAGATAATATAAATAATAAAGAGAGATAACTTAATATTCCTACAAGTTGAAACTCATAATTTTTATAAAAGATTGCTACTGGTATATGCCATAAAGACCAGAGAAAAGTGATAATAATAGCTGTTTGTTTGAATGAATATTTTTTTCGTAAATAGTAATGAAAATTCCCACGCCATATAATCTCTTCTAATAATGCAGATAAAGATCCGACTGTAAGACCAACGAGCAAGAGGAATCCTAACTCATTCCAATGATTATATAAGAACTTTATATCATAAATATAAAAATAAAAATGGAGACATAGCCCTAGAAGTAGTGGAAATAATATGGAGAAAATTAGTGTTTTTATTTTTGGACGTGAAATTCCAAGTGTATGAACTATTTTTTGTTTCTTATATAATGTTTGATATGAAATAACTGCTAAAAGCGGAACAACCATTGTAAACCCCAAATAATTACGACCATTTTCTATGTTCAGCAAGATGATATATACAAGTGATGTGAGAAAATAAATACATAATGTTGAATGATAAACTATGTGTTTATTAATATTTTTCACCTGCCTAAGTATGTATAAGTGGTTAATCGAATATCCGATATTTTAATTATATATGAAATGGAAACCGACAGAATGAATATTTCTATATTATTGTTTTTAGCATAGAAAAAGCGTCGCAATTACATATATTGAACTTGTAGAAAAAATTAAGCTTTCCCCGTAACTTTCCACCACAAAAAATCGTTTAACAAAAGAAAGGAATTTCAATCGCGAATGGGGGAGAACCATGAAAATTCTAATACTAGGTGGTACACGATTTTTGGGAAGAGCTTATGTAGAAGAGGCGTTGAAAAGAGGGCATGAAGTTACAATATTCAACCGCGGAACAAACAAAGAAATTTTTCCTGAAGTGGAGCAGTTAATTGGTGACAGAAATAACGATGTATCAAGTTTAGAAAATCGAAAATGGGATGTTGTCATAGATACGTGTGGATTTTCTCCGCATCATATTAGAAATGTGGGAGAAGTATTAAAAGATAATGTAAAGAATTATATTTTTATCTCAAGTCTTTCTGTATATAAAGATTGGATTCCACATGACATAAAAGAAGACTATAAATTACAAGCTGAACCAACGGCTGAGCAAATAAAGGCTGTAGAAAATGGAGAAATAACTCCTTACGAGCATTATGGTGCGCTCAAAGTATTATGTGAAAAAGAAGCAGAGAAATATTGGCCTGGGCATGTTTTACATGTAAGAGCAGGACTTCTATCAGGAATGTTTGATTATACAGATCGGCTTCCATACTGGATTGGGCGTGTAGCAAAGGGAGGAGAAGTGTTAGTTCCAGGAAGAAAAAACCGTCCAGTGCAGATAGTTGATATAAAAGACGTCGCAAACTGGGGACTAAACATGGCAGAAAATAATAAAGCAGGTATATTCAATGTTACAGGTCCAAATTATGAATTGACGATGGAAGAGCTATTAAATACGTGTAAAAAGGTTACGAATAGTGATGCTGAATTCGTTTGGGTAGAGGAATCGTTTATGAATGAACATAAAGTGCAGCCTTGGACAGAGATGCCTTTATGGCTTCCAGAAACTTTTTCATTAGAAGGTGAAACGAAGCCGTGGAAAGGTGGTTTTTCTATTAGTATTGAAAGTGCTGTTAAAGAAGGGCTTACTTTTAGAGGATTAGAAAATACTGTTACAGACGTGTATATGTGGATGAAGGGGATGGAAGATAGGGAATTAAAAGCAGGTATTTCAGTTGAAAGGGAGGGAGTATTATTAGAGAAGTGGTATAAAGAAGGGCAGACTAGTAGAGTACTTTTAGAATGATTTGATTTTAAGGGATGGTATCATTTATTGTATATATTCTATAAATTCCTAAAATATATTAGTTATTATGATTATAAAAGCGCACACTTATCCATAGCGAAAGTGTGCGCTTTTCCTTATTTATATTGTGATGGTGAAATATGGTCTATCCATAATATGCCATCGTATTGTTCAATCGGCTTCAAAATTTCTTCGAATTTTTGAAGACCCCAGTGTCTTGCAGTAGTAGGAGTAAACATCCAAGATGTTTCAGGATGATTATTTTCACCTTTTAAATCAACAAATACATTAGGATTTTGAGATGTTCTTAATATATTCTCGATACTTTGTTCAGCGTGGTCTGTATCTATAGTGACTATTTTATTAAGATTACTACTATCCCAACTCTTTCCGCTATATGAATATACGCCAATTGTGTACATTTGATCTTTTATCCGTTGAGGTAAATAATCAATCATATTCGGTGCTTTAAAATTGTATTGTTGGGATTTAGTCCAATCAAGTATCATTTTTGAATTTTGTTTTCGGATATGATAGTTATGTCCCCATACAATGATTTTTTTATTTTTGTATTGAATATCACTTAACCATGCTAAAGCTTGTCCCATCTTTTGATCTCGAATATAAAATGATAGATCTGTAGGTTTAAAGTTTGTTGGATAAATAAAGTTTTTTTCTTTTACAGTAGCATCTTGGAGTGTTTTAATTGTATCAATGCGTATACTGATAGTCTTTTCTAACAGATTTACATCGTATGTATTTGATGGGGCTATCTTATTTAATTCGGCTTTATGTTGTTGAACAAACGTTTTAATTTTTTCATATTTGGCTATTACTTGTTGAACTTCCGCTTTATATTGTTCGTATGAGTACTGATTATCTTTAGATTCAATTTTTTCATCAATATTGAGTAATTCTGTATGAGCCTTTTCTATATCATTAGCAATTTCAGGATTAATTTTTTCTAACCATTCTTTTGCAAACTCAGGGAAATAAGAATACCACCTGAATTGAGCATCAAACCCTGTTAATATAAGAGGTGTTCCTTTTTCTTTTTGATCTTTTATATATTGAAATAGCTCTAAAATTTCTTCAGTATGCCAAACACCGTATAAAGATTTTTTCATGGCCTGCAAAGCAGTTAATTGGTCGAGGTTTTGATTTACAGCATTTGCCTCCGCAAATCCTGTTTCAAATGCAATAACATCATATCCCATCTCTTCATGTAAATACTTAATCATACGTACTTTTGATTGGTTTATTTCCTTAGCTCCATGTGTACTTTCACCAAGTAGAACAATTCGTTCATCCTTTACTTTTTCTTTTAAAAAGGATAAATCTTCATTTGTTTGTGCATTTGGTTCGTCCAACTTTTGTGCATTTTCCTTTATCCACTCTTCCCATTTTGGCTGATCTTTCGGTTTCTCTTCAGCAGAAATCACAGATGTAAATGTAGTAAAAGCAACAAGAGAAGTAATCATTCCTATTTTCCATTTAGTAAACACATATTTCCCCCCATGAAACAATTTTGTTATTTAATACGGTAGATATATCCAAATATATACTTTTATTCCATGTATTTATATTAATTGATAAAAACAAAAGAAACAATATAAAAATTAAGAATATTCAACCTGTTATTATACGATGAAGATTATTATTTTTATTCATTACAACGAGTTAGTTAACAAAAACTAATGAATCAATAGTTAGAATAGTGTTTTTTTATCTAAAAATTTTGAAAGGCATTAGTGGATTTAGTAATCTTAATTTATAAATAATAGTGTGCAATTAGGTAAAATGCTTGTGAAAATAGTTTTTTATTGTACATACTTGCAATTACAATTGTTTTATCTCTTAATCCAAAACTATATAAAGGTGGTAAAAAATAGTGGATCTTACGTTTAAAGTTGAGGAAACATGTTTTAATTACCGAGTCGGAGCAATTTGTAAATACGATAATAAAATACTCATTCTGCAAGGTGACGGTGAAGATTTATGGTATGTACCCGGCGGAAGAGTGAAAATGCTAGAGAATAGTGAAGATGCATTAAAACGAGAGCTTGCGGAAGAGATAGGTGTTCCTATTAAAAGGAAAAGGTTAATATGGTCAGTAGAAAATTTCTTTACACTTTCTGAGCGAAAGTTTCATGAGATTAGTTTTTATTATGAAGTAGAGCTACATGAATTACCTGCAAATGGAGCGGATCAATATATTTTGGAAGAAGAGGGTAGAACGTATATGTTTAGATGGGTGCCAGTAGAAGAGTTACATGCATATAATTTACAGCCAGCGTTTATAAAAGAGAAAGTAAAGGGTATCGCAGTTCATACAGAACATATCGTTTTACAAAATAAACGTATTCGGAGGGAAAAAGGGTGAAGGGGACTAAAAAAGAGGTACATATAAATGACAAAGTAATTCGTTACACACATATCGAAAAAGGTTCTAGTACGGTTTGCTTTATGTTTTCAGGTTCAGGATACAATTACGATAAGCCGTTATTTTATTACGCGACGATGCTTATGCTTGAACATAAAATTGATGTTGTACATATTCATTACTCTTACGACGAACAGGTAATGAATAAACCAATAGAAGAACTAACGAAAGTAATGATGGATGATATTTATCCTATAATGAATGAAGTATTAAAAGGTGAGCAATACAACGAGACTTTGTTTTTAGGGAAGTCACTCGGAACGATTCCGATTGCAAATGATGTAATGAAGAGAGAAGAGTTTTTACAGTCAAAAATGATACTACTTACACCTTTACTAACATTTGAATCTATTTTCGAATCCATTTTACATAGTCAACACGAAGGGCTTTTAGTTATTGGGGATAAAGATCATCAATATAATGCAGATCAAGTTAAGCAGTTATATAAAACGAATTTAACAATCGATGTTATCAAAAATGCAAATCATTCTGTAAATGTGGGGGGATATGAAACAGGTAATTCAATTGAAGCGATAGCAAATATAATGAGAAAACTGAAAGAAACAATAAGCACAATTAAAGTTGAATTATAATTGTTCTGATACATACAAAAAGAGGTGCTTCATGCACCTCTTTTTATGTTGAAATTAACGAAACTCTGTATGACGAAATGTTTCTTTTCCTTCTAATAGAGTCAGTAAAATTCTCGCTTTATGAATATCCTGCTTTGGAATTTTAAATAAGTTTTTATCTAATACAACGATGTCTGCTTTTTTGCCGACTTTAATAGATCCAGTTTCTTTCTCTAAAAAATTGGCGTAAGCTCCATTTATTGTATAAGTCTTAATCATTTCTGCTAAACTTACTTTTTCTTTTGGGTTTAAAGCGTTTTGTGAATTTGTATCTTGTAAACTTGTACGAGTAATCCCCATTTGAATGCCAGCTAGAGGGGAGAAGTATGGTCCTTGTGTAATGGGATAATCACTAGAAGAAGCCATAACAACACCTTTATTTATGAAACTTCGCATAGGATATTGTTCATTTGCACGCTCTTCTCCTAATAATTCGACAGCTTGTGCAAAGTATTCTCCGTCTTTAAGAAACCACGTTGGTTGCGGAACACCAATGACACCTAAATCTTTAAAACGATTTATATCATTTTCTTTTACTAATTGTAGATGTGTAATTTTATGGCGACTATCTCGTTTTCCGTTTTGTTCTTGAGCGATAGCTAATATATTTAATGTTTCTGTAGTGGCAGCATCACCGATAGAGTGGATATGAACTTGGAATTTCTCTTTGTCTAATGTTTGAACCATTTGTTCAAATGCTGGTTTTTCCCAAACAGGAACGCCGTAATAGTTTGGTTTATTGTTATACGGCTCATGTAAGTAGGCAGTTCCGCCTTCAAGTACACCATCCATAAATAACTTGACCGTATTCATTTTTACAAGTGGGCCTTGTAATTTAGCACGCTGTTCTTTTACATAAGGAATACGCTCCTGACCTTCACTTGGTTGTATCGTTAATGCAAGATTATGTCTAATAGATAATGCTTGTTCTTTCTCGAGCATTGTTAGTGCTTCAATGACGGTATCTTGCTGCGGAACAACGACATCATTTACTTGTGTATATCCATTGCTCGCAGCGAGCTGTTGGAAAGTTTTTAAACCTTCTTTATACTGTTCCGTATTGTACTTTGGCAGTTTGTCTAAAACAAGATTCGTTGCGGTATCACGAAGCGTACCGGACGGTTCACCGTTTTCATTTCGTTCAATTACTCCGCCGTTAGGATTTGGAGTATCTTTTGTAATTTTAGCTATCTCAAGTGCTTTCGAATTTGCCCAGACGGAATGATAATCCTCGGAAATTAAAGCGACAGGAATGTCTTTCACAACAGCATCTAATAAATCTTTTGTCGGACCAGATGATGAGAAGAGGGTATTGCTCCAACCAGCTCCATGAATAACTTTGACATCACTATGTTCTTTCCTGTATTGTTCAACGGCCTGAACATATTCATCAACTGTTCGAGCATTTACTAAGTCAACAGAATAAAGAGAGTTTACAGTTTCGGATGCGTGAAGATGGCTATCAACAAAGCCTGGAAGTAACATTTTTCCCTTTAAATCAATGATCTTTGTATTCTTATTCTTGTATTTTTTTGCAGCTTTCGTATTACCTACATAAATAATCTCCCCATTTTTAATCGCAACAGCTTCTGCCCAAGGTTGCTTTGCTTCTACTGTATAGACATTTCCGTTAATAAAAATGGTGTCTGCTAGTTTTGAAGTGTCTTTTTTCGCCGGTTCAAATCCTACTAACATAAAAAGCATAGTGAGACTAATGAAAATAGAAATAAACTTTTTCATTGTATCAACCCCAATTCTTTATTATTTGATTTTGATGCGCTACTTTTATTACAGAAGTTCGATAGACGGAAATTCAAATCCTATGAAGCGAAGTCCGCTATATATAGGAATATTACTTTTTGTTTTCCTATATATAGCGGATAACATTTTCCAAGAGTAATGATTACAATTTAAATACGGAAAATTCAGAAAAATTTTCAAAAAATTAGAAAGGGTAATTGAAAGCGTTTACTAGTTTTGGAGGCTATGAAAAGAAAAATCCCCATATAAGGAGGCTATTAAGATGAAATCGATTAACCCAATGAATGTGATAGATGAGAGTCGTATTCATTCCATGCACCTTTGGTTAATATTTTGGCTATTTATCGTAATTGCATTTGATGGATATGATGTTGTTATTTATGGAGCAGCTGTACCGTCGCTCATTAAAGAGTGGGGGATATCGGATGTTACAGCAGGGGCAATTGGTAGTTATACAGTTATTGGAACAGCGGTTGGTGCTATTTTCTTCGGTTTATTAGCTGATAAAATTGGTCGTAAAAATATTATACTACTAACTACAATCATATTTAGTTTATTTACATTTTTATCTGGTTTTGCGAACGATCCTGTTACATTTACAATCTTCCGTGTCATCGCTGGTATTGGGCTTGGTGGAGTGATGCCGAATGTAATTGCTATAGCAACTGAATTCTCCCCGAAACGAGTTCGCACTGCTATTGTATCATTTATTTTTTGCGGCTATTCGGTGGGGGCGATGGCAGCAGCACTTACAAGTCGATCACTTCTCATGATAGCAGGATGGAAACCAGTCTTTTGGTTAGCGGGACTTCCTTTATTGTTTCTTCCGTTTTTAATGAAAAGTATTCCAGAGTCTGTTGGTTTCCTTCTAGGGAAAGGAAAAATAGACGAAGCTAAAAAAGTAATAGCGAAAGTAAATCCGAAATTAAGTGATGATGCGACAATTGAATTTATAAAACCACCAACGAAAGAAGCTGGTTCTCCTGTTGTTAAATTATTTGAGGAAAAACGCGCAGTAAGTACGATTATGTTTTGGATTTCATGTTTTAGTGCTTTCGTGCTCATTTACTCTATGAATACTTGGTTACCAAGACTTATGATGCAATCAGGGTACGATCTGAAATCAAGTCTTTCATTTACAGCTGTCATGCAAATTGGCGCTATCGTTGGGACACTTATATTCGGTCCAATCGTGGATAAAGTTGGATTCAAAAAGGTACTTGTTCCATTATTTTTCTGTGGAGCGATTGCGTTATCCCTAATTGGATTTGCGAATAACATGTTTGTTGGATTTTTGTTAATTTCTATAATTGGTGCTTCTTCAGTCGGACTACAAAATATGTCAAATGCATTTGTTTCTCAATACTATCCTGGCAATATGCGATCAACGGCGGTTGGAAGTACAATGGCGTTTGGGCGTCTTGGAGGTGTGGTCGCTCCGACTTTTGTAGGGGTACTACTTTCTATGCATTTTTTACCTCAATATAACTTTGCGGCTATTGCGAGTGCTGCTGTAATTGGTGGTATAGCAATGCTATTTGTGAAAGAAGAACATGGAATGTATTATAAAGAGAAAAAAGAGATTGTAAGCGGAGGTAGCAACGTAACTACAGCAAAATAATGAAAGAAGAATCCCGGAGATACATTTCTTCGGGATTTCAAAATGTTTGCTAAATAATTTAAATATTTAGTTTTATTTTATGTAACGCTTCTTATACAATAGATAGAAAAGATGAAGTGGGGGATGGGGCATGTCTGGTAATAAGAGAGAGAGGTTAATGAAAAGAATAGAATATCATTTGCGAAATACATCACGTCAGCTTATTAAAATCGATACGGAAGAAGAAGCACTTCAGTATTTAACTCATTCCTTTTGCTCAGAATTACATTGTAATTTCGTAGCTGTTATTTTTAATGAAGGAGGACAATTTTTGCCAAAGGCTTGGAGCGGGAATTTAACTTCTTTAGCTTCTGCATTTCCTCTTCATTCTGATGAATGTTCATCAAGACTCCAATATCAAAGCATAACGGATCAAACAGCAGATTCACCAGAAGTGTGCCTACTCGCGGAAACGTTGAACCGTGCTGGTGTGGAAACTTGGTTTACTGTCCCATTAAAAGATGACATACAGCATTTTGGTTTTTGTGTTGTTGCATTTTCAAGTTATGTCCCACTTTTAGATATGGAAATATCATTTGAAGAGTTTGGAAGAGATATAGCCGTGGCAATAGCTGTGGCTAGACAAAAAGAATCGCAGTTGAAAAAGATTGAAGGTTTTGGATGGATCAGTAAAAACTTATCGCTAGATGTTCCGTTAGAAAAGCATATATATGAGGTAACTTCTAAAGCAGGAATGGAAACAAATGCTCAGTTTTCATGTGTTTATCTGTATAACGAAGATGAAAATTGTTTTGTTTTTCAACCACCATCATATGGGGAAATGAAGTACCCATTCAAAATTATGGTTGAAGATAAATATGTACTAAAAGAGCACTTTCCATTTTTTGAAACGGTTGGTGGTGAACAGTTTACAGCTCCAATCATTATTGATATGAAACCGATTGGCGTTTTACATGTTGAAAAGGAATGTGAAGGGCTTTTTACGGAAGCAGATGCAAAATCACTTGAAATGATAGCGAATCACTTGGCTACTATACTTGATAATGCAAGATTATATAATGGTGAGAAAGAGCATAAACAACGACTTCATTTCCTATTAGATTATCAGCAGGCTTTATTAAAAGAAACGGTCGATGATAATAATTTTGAAGGTATTACAACAATGCTTGGTAGTCTGTTTCAAGATACGGTGTTTATTTTCGATAGATTTATGCAACCAATAGCCTTTCATGATGAAAAGGATAGTCGTTTAGCAGAACATTTAGCTGATTTAGCAAGAGAAGAACGTAAAAATCAAAGAATGAATGATACGTTCCATATTACTGATCCAAATCATATTGATTATTGTTTTTCATTTTGGATTATAAATGGGGGCGGTAATTTCTTAGGATATTTAGCAGTACGAAGAATGAATGGAGGGATGGATGAATTTGATCAACTAACAGTAGATTTAGCCCGGAATATATGTTCCATCCAGTTTATTAAACAAAAGCTCGTACTGGATACGAAAGAACAAATGAAAGATAGCTTTATTAGTAAATTACTCACTGAAAAAATTGAAGATCGAGATAATATTTTGCAATATGCCAACTTGTATCAATGGAATCTTTTCAAAAAACATCGAGTAGCCGTATTATCTATATCGCTTGATGAAAAAGAATTAAAAAAAGGGAATTTACTCGAACAACAAGCGAAAAAGTCACTTATTTGGGATTTAATTAAGACCCGTCTTCCGGAACTAGGGACAGGCATTTTAGCAGTATCTCATAATGATGAGCAACTTTTAATTGTTCCTATTGAAGATCAGAAGAAGAGAGCCGATACGTTTTGGGAATCAATGTTTCATAGTATTCAAAAATGGATACACGCATCACCTATTGGTTGTCATGTATTATTAGGGATTGGTGGCGTTACAAAACAATTAGAAGACTACTATATTAGTTACCAGCAAGCCGTGCAGGCTCTAAATATTTTAGATAGTCGCTTCCGAAAAAAAGGGTATGCGCTATTTGAAGATTTAGGTTCGTACGCTATTTTACATCATTTAAATCATTCAACAGCCGTAGAGCTTTTTGTTACAAAACAAATTGGTCCGCTCCTTGCCTATTCAGAAGGAAAAAATATTGATTTATATCATACATTACATGTATTCTTACAAAACAATGGAAATGTAAAAAGCGCCGCAGAAGAACTCTTTATTCATCGAAGTTCTCTTCTGTACAGGCTCGAAAAGATTGAATCACTCATTTCAGTTGATTTAAATGATGCTGAAGCGAGATTTAATTTAATGATGGCGTTAAAGCTTTATGATATGCATGGGGAAGTAGTAGGAGAATTGAAGTCAATATTTTAGTTTGAATTTGATAAAAAGAGGTTTTGTATTCATACGAAATCTCTTTTTATTTTGTATATAATTGTTTTTCAAAACTTGTTACACTATAAAGGTATGAAAAGGAATTATAGAGTTGAAGGTGATAGGTATGAAGAAATACAAAATAGGAGAAGTAGGAAAGGAATTTGGAGTTTCAATAGATGCTTTACGATTTTATGAAAAGAAAGGATTCCTAAAACCACAAAAAGATAAAGATAATGGTTTTAGATTTTATACATATGAGGATTTTGGTGTATTTTTAGCCATTAGAAGTTTCCGACAAATGGGATTTCATGTGAAAGAAATTGGAGCAGTATTTAATGGTTTAGAATTTGATGACATCATAAATAAGTGTAATGAAAAAATAACTGAAAAAAATGAAGCGATAAAACAATTAGAATTAGAAACAAAACAAATAAATGAATTTATTAACTTATTAAAAGAATACAAGCAAGAAGATAAGCAATGGGTGATAAAACCAGCCGGCACTTATTATTTTCTCAAACATGTTCATTTAAATGATGGAGCGCTATGTGTAAATCCACTATTAAAAGAATGGTTAAATTTCTTGCCAACTGTTTCAACAGCTTTGTGTATTCCACTTGAAGAATATAAAGTGAAAAATATAGATAATAGTTATTGGGTAATGGCTATATCTGAATTAAAGATGAAAGAGTGCAAATTACCTATAGATGATTCAGTTTTTCAAATAGAAATGGGAGAGTGCTTGCATTACTTATATGAAAAAGATGTGAATGAACCGTTATCATCACTAATTTTAGACGAAGCATTTCATATTATGGAGAGTCATGGCTACGTACTAAACGGAGACATTTTGTGTCGATATGTTTGTGAAACAAAGAGTGAAGAAAAAACAATTGATCATTATGTTATTATGATTCCTATCATTAAATCAAAAAGTGAAGTGATACATACAGAAGGATAGTAAAGAGCATTTAATTGGAGACCATGTCTAACAATTAAATGCTCTTTTTATGTTTTAATATGCTTTAAATTCAATTTATCACGTAAAATCTTGGCTCCATCTCCTACTAATTAGTAGGAGATGGACACCCTCATCAATTAAAGTTTTACTTTATAAAAAATATATGAATAAAGATATTGACCCTAGTCTTAGACCATAGTTTATATTGAAACCATAAAGAAAGCGTTTGCATCTGTAAGGATATGCAAATCGCTTCAGAAAAATATTGGAGGTTGTAAATGATGAGAAATATTGTACTTTTATGTAACGCAGGTATGTCTACAAGTATGTTAATGAACAAAATGAGAGGGTATGCAGAATCAGCAGGTTATAACTGTGAAATTAATGCTTATGCATTAACGGAAGCACCAAATGTTGGTCCAGCAGCTGATGTGATTTTATTAGGACCACAAGTTAGATATGCATTAAACAATGTGAAAAAACAATTGCCAGAAAAGCATATTGAAGTAATTGATATGGCAGCTTACGGCATGTTAGATGGAAAAAAAGTAATTGAGCGAGTAAAAACTATTTTAGGAGACTAAAAGTTTATACGACTTATGTCAGTTTTGAAAAGTACATATTTTGAGGGAGGTCATCGTCTGAAAAAGATAAGGAAATTTCCAATTTTATGTATGGTAGTAGGCAGCCTGGCAGGTGGTTTAGTACTTTCAGGATGTTCGTCAGAAAGCAAAGATAAGGCTTTAAAAGACTCAGATATAACACTTATAACGAATGTTCTTCCATATGGAGAGGTAGGAGCTACTGTCGTTTGTGATTTTGGAGATACAATAGATAGCTCAAAATTAACAAAAGATAGTTTTGAAGTTGAGGTGGAAGTGAATGGGAAACCTCAAAATAGAAAAATAACGAAAGTGTATACAAATAATAAAGCTGAAGTATCAGAGACTTCAAAAGACGGACAATACGTCGTGATTGAATTAGATGAAAATGATAAATATTCATCTACCTCAACATTTAATGAAGAAAAATTTTTAAGCACAAGAGATAATTTAGATTATAAGTTATCTCTTACGAAAGAAATTAAAACAAAAGAAGGTGCAACTTTTAAAGCATCTGAAAAGAAAAATAAAATTTCAAATGTAGTTACACCTGTTGTGGATGATTTTAAAAAAGAGGTATATCAAGATGCATCTGGAAGCAAAATGCAATACAGACTTTTTGAGCCTAAAAAAGAGCCTAACAAAAAATATCCACTAGTTTTATTTTTACATGGATCAGGTGAACGAGGAAATGACAACTATATGCAAGTCGTAGGAAATGAGGGTGCTGTAGCGTGGGCTAATCCAGAACAGCAAAAGAAAAACCCTGCATATGTGTTAGCTCCTCAGGTTAAAGCAGCTGAGACCCTTACAGCATATTGGACCGAGGAACCAAACTATACCACGATGTTTAATTTGCTAAAAGAAATCATCGATAAGTATGATATTGATAAAAATCGTATATATGTTGTTGGTATGTCCAATGGTGGAATTGGGACTTGGAATGTTATTAAGAAGAACCCAAATCTTTTCGCAGCTGCTGTTCCGATTTGTGGAATAGGAGATTTGCCAGGAAATAAGCTTGTTAGTGAATATGAACCATTACAAGATACTTCAGTATTCAAGAACATTAAAGATATGCCAATTTGGGTCTTTCATGCAGAAGATGATCCGCTGGTTGATGTGAGATATAGCAGAGACGCTGTACGAGCTATTAAAGAACTAGGCGGTTCTTTGGTCAAATATACAGAATATCCAACTGGTGTCGTTAAACCAATGGGACACTTTTCTTGGGTGCCGGCATTACAGGATAAAGAGATGATAAATTGGTTGTTTAATCAGTCAAAATAGCTGGTTACATAAATTCATTAGGAGATAATCATTCTATAACTGATAATGCTTATAAGGAGATTATGCGATGAATAAAAAAATAGTATCGTTTTGTTTAGTAGCTTCTTTGACAGTTTCCTTGTTTGGATGTTCGTCTAATAAGACAGAGCAAGTTAAGAATAAAAAAGAAGAAAAATCAGTTGAGTTTTATTTAGTAAGACATGGAAAGACGATGTTAAATACAACTGATAGAGTACAAGGTTGGGCAGACGCACCTCTAACAAAGGATGGTGTTGCGGTAGCGGAGTACCTTGGAAAAGGTTTGAAAGACGTTAACTTTGAAAAGGCATATAGTAGCGATAGTGGACGAGCAATAGAGACAGCTAAAATTGTACTAGATAAAAGTGGAAATAAAGATATGAATATCAATCAAAGTAAAAATTTGCGGGAAGCGTGTTTTGGTGAGTTTGAAGGGGAGTTAAATCATACGTTTCGTGAAAAACTTGCGCAAGCTAATAATATGACCCTTGAAGAGTTTATGAACAATTTTGATGTTGATATTATGCAAAAAACTGCAGCAAAGATCGATAAGAGTAAACAGGCTGAAGATACGGAAACAGTTACAAAAAGAATGAAAAAAGAAGTTGATCAAATTGCAGAAGAAGTAGCAGAAGATGGCGGTGGGAAAGTTCTTGTCGTATCACATGGTACATCATTAATGGACCTGTTATACGCAATATCTCCTGAATCCTTAAATGAAGTTGAAGAAGGATTAGGAAATGCAAGTGTTTCAAAAGTTGTGTATAAAGACGGGAAATATAAAGTTCAATCTGTAAATGATATGAGCTATGTGGAAAAAGGAAAAAAATAGATTAATTAAAAGTCAGAAATATTGGAGGTAATTATGAAATTGTTAGAAGGGACAAAAAACGGACTAGAACGAATCATCACACCACTAACAAATTATCTCGGAAATAGTAAAGTAGTAAATGCTATTACATCAGGGATGATGATGACAATTCCTGTTACGATCGGCGTTACATTATTTGCTATTTTAGGTAATCTACCATTTGAAGGTTGGAAAGAGTTTTTAATTCAAATTGGTTTATATACGCATATGCAAGACATGATTAGTGCGACATTAAGTTTGCTAGCGGTTTATATGGTTGTCATTATCGCTTACTCTTATGTGAAAGAGGAAGGCATGAATGGAATGACGGCCGCTGTTATAGCATTAGGTAGTTTCTTATGCTTAATGCCAATGTCGATTAAGGTTGGAGAAGAACAAATTCCAGCTATTTTAAATCAGTATTTAGGTAGTGATGGAATATTCGTTGCCATGTTTGTCGGTGTTTTTACTGGTAAATTGTACTGTGCATTAAAAAGAAAAAATATTGGAGTAAAATTACCGGAATCGGTACCACCTATGGTAGCTGATGCGATTAACCCTGTGTTTATTTCAATCATCATTTTCACCATTATATTCTTTATTAGAGTAATATTTGGCTTTACTCCATATGAAAATATTTTTAACTTTGTGAGTCAAGTAATTTCGTTACCTGTAAAAGTCATCGGATCGTCTGTATGGTCAGTTATTGCTATCTTTACATTCATGAATATATGTTGGTTCTTCGGGCTACACCCAGCACCAATTATAAATGTATGGTATAGTGCGACAGCTCCGTTATTTACGGCAGCTATTACAGCTTTTGCTTCGGGAACACCTTTTGCAGAAATCCCTTACTTAGCATTTACTTTAATGCATTTTGCAGTTGCCATTGGTGGAACAGGAAATACGTTAGGTTTAGCAATAAATCTACTATTTGCGAAATCGGAGCAATACAAATCACTTGGGAAAATCGGTATCGTCCCAAATATCTTTAATATTAATGAGCCGATTGTATTTGGATTACCGCTTGTGCTGAATCCAATCTACTTTATTCCATTAGTAGCATCTTCAATAGTTGGCGGCTTAATCTGTGTTGTATTCCTTAAAATTACGGGAATTTTATCTAACTTTAACCCACTTATCGAATTACCATGGGTAACACCAGCGCCATTTGCAGCTTATATTTCTGGTGGTTGGTTACTATTCATCATGACAGTATTAATTATTATCTCTCAAATTCTATTATATTATCCGTTCTTTAAAATGGGAGATAAGAAAGCTTATGAGGCAGAACAACAAGCGGCAACACAGCAATAATCATGTATCCCGCAAAAGCCCAATTAGTGTGGGCTAGTAATCAGTGGGGATGAACAAAACCCCACTGATTGTTTTTTCGAATTATAAAAATAAAAAAATGTTAGGAGAATTGTTATGGAACAAAATGAATTAGTAGTATTTCAAATTATATCAGCAGTAGGTAGCGCACGATCTTCGTATATTGAAGCGATTCAAGAAGCAAAAATGGGTAACTTTGAACAAGCAAGACAATTAATGAACGAAGGTAGTGAAACATTTATTGAAGGCCATAGAGCACATGCTGGATTGATTAGTAAAGAAGCAGCAGGTGAAAAAGTAGAAGTAAGCTTATTGTTAGCGCACGCAGAAGATCAGTTAATGAGTGCAGAAGGATTTAAAATCATTGCAGAAGAGCTTATAAGTGTTTATGAAACATTTTTAGTGAAACAAAATTAATAGAAATAAACGATAACAATACTATTTTTGAAAGGGAAAGGTAAATATGCTCAATACTACATTTAAAAAAGACTTTTTATGGGGCGCTTCAACAAGTGCCTATCAAGTAGAAGGTGCCTATAATGAAGATGGAAAAGGCCTTTCTGTTCAAGATGTGAAAGTTATTCCTGAAGGTACATCAGATTTCAAAGTTTGTAGTGATCATTATCATCATTTTAAAGAAGATATAAAGCTTTTTTCTGAATTAGGATTGAAAGTATATCGTTTTTCTATAGCTTGGACTCGAATTCTTCCAAATGGAACTGGAGAAGTGAATGAAAAAGGTATTGCGTTTTATAGTGATCTTATTGATGAATTGCTGAAGTATGATATCGTACCGTTAGTAACGATGTATCATTTTGATTTACCATATGAATTAGAGAAAAAGGGTGGCTGGAGTAACCGAGCTACCATCGATGCTTTTGTTAAGTATTGTGAAATTCTATTTGATCGATTTGGAGATAGGGTAAAGAATTGGTTAACAATTAATGAGCAGAATATGATGATTTTACACGGTGGAGCTATTGGTACATCTGTATTATCTCAAAAAGAGTTATATCAACAAAATCATCATATGTTGTTAGCGGAGGCAAAGGTGACAAACTTATGCCATAAGATGATACATGATGCAAAAATCGGTCCAGCTCCAAATATTAGTTATGTGTATCCGAAAACGTGCAATCCGAATGATATAATTGCAGCGCAAAATTGTAACGCAATTCGTAACTGGTTATACCTTGATATGGCTGTATATGGACGATATAACAATATCGCTTGGAATTTCATGAAAAGTAAAAACATCGAACCAGAAATTTTAGAGGGAGATATGGAGATTCTATCTAGTTCTAAACCAGACTATATTGCCTTTAATTATTATTCTTCTATTACTGTTAGTGAGTACGATGAGAACTTTGTAATTGATGAAGCTGGTGATCAACAAATTGAAGTAGGTGAAGAAGGATTCTTCATGGGTGATGATAATGAATTTCTAGAGTTAACTGATTTCGGTTGGGAGATTGATCCGATTGGCTTCCGAGCTACATTAAGAGAAGTAAATGATCGTTATAACTTGCCAATTATCGTTACAGAGAATGGAATAGGCGCTTATGACAAAGTAGATGAAAATGGGTCAGTGCAAGATCATTACCGAATTGATTATTTGAAAAAACATATTGAACAGATGGAATTGGCAATTGCAGACGGAGTCGATGTAATTGGTTACTGCCCTTGGGCTGCAATTGATTTAATTTCTACGCATCAAGGTTTCAGAAAAAGATATGGTTTTATTTATATAAATCGTGATGAAGACGATTTAAAAGATTTAAAAAGAATAAAGAAACAAAGCTTCTATTGGTATAAAGAAGTTATTTCATCAAATGGAAAAGAACGATAACATATAGTTTCGAATTTCACATCATAGAGTGCGCGCCTCAAGAAAAAATTATTTACTTTGAGGTGCGCGCTTTTTATATGTAAAATAACTATACCGTTCGCTTGATAAGGTATAAAGCCGTTTGAATTAGAATGAATACCCTCAAAATGTATGAAAGAAATATATGTATTTCCTACATTATGTACATACAAAAACTTTTTGGATATAGATATAATTTATTTACAGAATATTTAAAAAGTAACTCGAGGGGGTAAAAGAATGTTAATTCAAACAATTGGTATTGTCGGTGCAGGATCTATGGGTTCTGGCATTGCAAATTTAGCTGCATTACACGGATTTACAGTTATTTTACATGATATTGAAGAGCGTTATTTAGATAGTGCAATGCAACGTATGAATGGTTTTATGACAAAAAGTGTTACGAGAGGAAAAATGTCGGAAGAGGATAAACAAGAGGCGCTTAATCGTATTCAAATGACTACAAATTTAGAAAGTATGAAAGATGCGGATGTAATTATTGAAGCAGTGTTAGAAAAATTAGAGTTGAAGAGAGAAGTGTTTGCAGCACTGGATCGCATAGTTCCTGAAGGAGTTATACTTGCGACAAATACTTCATCTATGTCAATAACAGAAATTGCGTCAGCGACGAATCGTCCAGAGCGAGTAGCAGGTATGCACTTCTTTAATCCGGCACAACTTATGAAACTTGTAGAAGTTGTTCGAGGCTATAAAACGAGTGATGAAACAGTGGAAGAATTGAAAGCGTTATCTAAAAAGCTTTCGAAAGAACCAGTTGAAGTAAAGAAAGATTCACCTGGATTTATTGTAAATCGAATTATGATTCCGCAATTTATTGAAGCAATTAAATTGCTTGAAGATGGGGTTGCGTCTGCAGAAGATATTGATAAGGCTGTTACACTGGGACTCAATTATCCGATGGGGCCGTTTACACTACAAGATTTTGCAGGTGTAGACATTGGCTATCACGTGATGGAGTACTTCAAAGAAGAATTAAATAATGATCAATACGCGCCGCCGCTTCTTTTAAAACAACTAGTTAGAGCAGGTAGACACGGCAAAAAAACAGGTGCAGGTTTTTATGATTATGAATAAAGAATGGGGGATTAAGTTATGAATTATGAATTTTTAATTTGTGATATTGAAAATAAAGTTGCGATCGTTACGATTAATCGACCACCTGTAAATCCGTTGAATACACAAGTATTTCATGAACTTTCTGAACTATTTGGTGCACTAGAGGCGAATGAAGAAGTACGAGTAATCGTTCTTACAGGAAGTGGAAGGAAAGCATTTGTCGCAGGCGCTGATATTAATGAAATGGCAGCACTTGATCTTGTAGGTGTAAACAAAATGAATAAAACCTCACGTACGGTATTTAGCAAAATTGAAAATATGTCAAAACCAGTTATTGCTGCGGTAAATGGATTAGCGCTTGGCGGTGGTTTTGAACTCGCGCTCGCATGTGACTTACGTATCTGCTCGGATCAAGCAAAATTCGCTTTTCCAGAAGTAGGACTCGGAATTATTCCTGGAGGAGGAGGTACACAGCGTCTTCAAAAGATTGTCGGCCAAGGTATAGCGAAAGAATTACTTTATTTCGGAGATATGTTTGATGCAGAGCGTGCTTTCGATTTACATATTGTCAATAAAGTAGTGCTTGCGGAAGAGTTGTTTGAAGCGGCAAAGGAGTGGGCATATAAATTGGCAAAAAACCCACCAGTAGCACTTCAAATGTTAAAGACGGCGGTGAATGTAGGAAGTAATGCTGATCTTGAAACAGGCTTAATCATTGAAAGCACTTGTTTTGGAAATGCATTTGCAACAGAGGATCGTAAGGAAGGATTACAAGCATTCGTTGAAAAAAGAAAACCAGTTTATTTAGGGAAATAATGAGGTGAAAAGGATATGAAAGAAATTGTTTTATTAGAGGGAGCAAGGACTCCATTCGCTGAAATTTCGGGATCATTCCGGGGATTAAATGCAACAGAATTAGGGGCAATTGCCGCTAAGGAAGCAATACGTAAAGCTTCTATATCTGCTGAAGATATTGATCAAGTTGTATTTGGTAACGTTCAGCAATCTAGTAGAGACGCACATTTATTGGCAAGGCATGTTGGTCTAAAAGCTGGAGCACCTATTCATGTACCAGCTTTGACAATCAATCGACTTTGCGGAACTGGTGTTGAATCTATTTTAACGGCTGCTCGTTATATACTTAGCGGAGAAGCAGAAGTTGCACTTGCAGGTGGAACGGAGAACATGAGCCAAGTGCCGCACGTAATACCCGGAATGAGATGGGGAAGCCCGCTCGGTGGTCCAGCTATAGAAGATTGGTTATGGGATGGTCTTTATGATACGTACGGCAAATGTACGATGGGAGAAACAGCTGAAAACTTGGCTGCAAAATATAACTTAACGAGGGAAGAAGTAGATCGGCATGCACTCTCTAGTCATGAACGAGCTCTTGTAGCAAGAGAAAAAGGGTATTTCAAAGAAGAGATTGTTCCAGTAACAGTGAAAGGAAGAAAAGGAGCACAAGTGATTGAAGAGGATGAGCATATCCGTCATACGAGTCTAGAAAAACTTGCAAAGTTAAAACCTCGTTTTGTGGAAAATGGCGTCGTAACTCCTGGTAGTGCAAGCGGCATGGTGGACGGTGCAGCGGCCGTTGTCTTGGCATCAAGTAATTTTGCAAATGATAGAGGATTAAAACCGATTGCTAAGCTCATTTCTTGGGCTGTTGTAGGAGTAGAACCGAAGTATATGGGAATTGGTCCAGTTCCGGCAATTCGAAGTGCATTAGAAAAAGCAAATTTAACTTTAGCAGACTTAGATTTGATTGAAATTAATGAAGCATTTTCTGCGCAGTACTTAGCTTGTCAAAAAGAATTAGGGTTCGATCTTAATAAAGCGAATGTAAACGGTGGGGCAATTGCGATAGGTCATCCACTTGCTGCAAGTGGAACGAGAATTTCTCTATCCTTAATTTATGAATTAAGAAGAAGAAATCAGAAATATGGAGTATCCGCTGTTTGTATTGGCGGAGGACAAGGAATTGCAGCGATTTGGGAAGCGTTGTAATAGGGATAAAACCAGGGAGAGTCCTTCCTGGTTTTACCTACATCGTTTCTTAAAGTGGAAAATTCGGGCTAGTTGGTAAGACGATAGAAAGTGAGTGGGAAAATGAAAAAGGATAAAAACTTATTGTCGGTGTATGAGCTATTAGAAACGGTGAGTTCATCTTACGGTGAAAAAGAAGCAATATATGATTTAACGAGACGTATTACATATAAACAATTGAAATATGAAGTAGATTGTTTGGCTACGGCATTTAAGAGACTAGGAGTAGGTAAAGCAGACCGTATCGCAGTATCTCTACCAAACTGGTCCGAAACAGTAGTAATCTATTTTGCAGCTGCGAAATTGGGAGCGATAATCGTTCCATTTAATCCTAAATATAAATCATATGAAATTGAGTATATATTGGAAAGTTCAGCTCCAAAACTATTAATAGCTTCAGGGGAATTTGAAAAGAATTTTGGATTTGAAAAAGTGGTTAATAAAGTACAAAAGGTTATTACAGTACGGTTTTCGCAAGAGAATTACTGTTCATATGAGGAGTTAATTCGTACAGAAAAAGTGGGTATTGAACTAGTTCATATAAATGTGAACGATGATTTGTTTTGTATTTTATATACGTCAGGGACGACGGGAACTCCAAAAGGTGTAATGGTTACACATCGTGCCGTTGTACAATCTGCACGAACGATAGGAACAGAGCTGTATTGTACACAAAAGGATGTATTCATTATTTCAGCACCACTATTTCATATTTTCGGTATGGCAATTAATATGCTTTGCGCAGTAGCGATGGGAGGAAGGATCATATTACAAGAAAAATTCCACCCGCGAGAAACTTTACAATTAATTGAACAAGAAAAGGTAACTATCCAAAAAGGTGTACCAACTATGTTTATAAAGGAACTAGAGTTAGAGGACTTTGATAAATATGATTTATCTTCATTACGTGCCGGGTTAGTTGGTGCAGCACCTATATCAGTAAAAACAGTGACGGAGATTCGAGAACGGATGGGCATTAACCTTTGCCAATCATTTGGGATAACTGAAACGGTTTCGATTACGATGACCTCGTATGATGATACAAAGCAGAATATAACAGAAACTCTCGGGAAGGCAATCCCAGGAGTAACATTAAAAATTGTAGATGAAAATAGAGTAGCGCTCCCGCCTGGGGAAGTGGGAGAAATCGCAGTTAAGGGATTTGGAGTAATGAAAGGTTATTATAATATGCCTGAACAGACAAAGCAGGTTTTAGATAATGAAGATTGGTATTATTCAGGAGATTTAGGCACACTTGATTCTCAAGGATATTTAAGATTTGTAGGAAGAAAGAAAGAGATGATTATAAGGGGTGGACTTAACGTTTATCCTCAGGAAATTGAAGCAGTTATTATGAAACATCCAAAAGTAATCGAAGCAGCTGTTATAGGACTTCCAGATAAAGTGCTAGGGGAAGTTGCTTGTGCAGTCATACGATTAAAGAACGGGGTAGTAAGTACGGAAGAAGAAATAAAACTCTATCTTAAAGAGAGAATGGCAATTTATAAACTACCAGAGAAAGTGATCTTTACAGAGGAATTTCCTGTCACAGCAAGTGGGAAAATTCAAAAATTGAAATTGAAAGAACAAGTATCTTCCAATATTAGTCCGACAATTTAATAGATAGGGGTGAAGAAATAATGGAAGAGTATACTTTTCAAGTGAGATGGGGAGATACAGATGCGGCAGGCATTGTGTATTATCCTAATTTTTATAAATGGATGGATGAAGCAACTCATGAATATTTTAAAAAAATTGGCTTTCCTTCAGTTGAACTTTACGAAGAACAACAAATTGGTTTGCCGTTATTAGAAGCAAAATGTCAATTTAAGTCACCTCTTCGTTTTGAAGATCAAGTAATTGTGAAAAGTGCTGTGAACAAATTGCATAATAAAGTTTTTACAATTCAGCATGTTTTTGTAAAGGAAGAACAGGTTGTGGCAGAAGGTTATGAAACTCGTGCATGGACTTCTTTTAAAGAAAAAGTGAAAGCGCAACCGATACCTGGATATATTCGGCAGAAGATGATGCCAGAGATAAAAACTGTAGAAAGTTAAGAAGTACGAGTAAGGATACCGTAACGAGAAATTGTTAATAAGGGGGAGATAGTGATGGGAAAAGAAAAAAAGTATGATGCCATAGTAGTTGGGGCGGGACCAGTCGGGCTTGTAGCAGGACTTGCATTACAAAAGAAGGGGATATCAACTTTAGTAATTGAGGCAGATTCATTCGGAAGACCACGCCCGGGAAGTAGAGCAATCTATTTGCATAGTGCTTCGTTAAAACTACTGGAAGAGACTTCAGAAGGTCTCGGTTTCGCGCTTGCACATAACGGAATAATTTGGCCTGTAAAACGAACATTTTATAAAGGGAAAGAAGTATATGTAAGAGATTACGGTAAGGATGAAAACCTTAAGTTTAACCGATTACCTCATTTCACAGCTCTTCATCAAGATGAAATTGAAAAACATATGTATGAGGCGTGTATAAAAGAAGGTGTTGAATTCCTTTGGGATGCCCCGGTCAAGAAGTTACACATTACAGATTCTGGAGTAGAACTAACAATCACAAATGACGAAATATTAAAGGCGCAGTATGTAATTGGATGTGATGGAGCACGTTCCATCGTAAGAGAAGAAGCTGGATTAACGTTTGAAGGCCCACGTACAGCAGATACTTTTATAGTCGTGGATGCAAAAGAAGATGAAACAGATCCACTTCCTTTAGAAAGAATATTCCATTATCAGCATCCAGATATGGAAGGAAGAAATGTAATGTTTGTTCCGTTTAAAGGCGGGTGGCGTATCGATTTACAACTACTTGAATCAGATAATCCAGATGATTATACAAATATTGAAAGTGTAAAGACATGGTTGCCGAAAGTCATGGATGCTAAATATGCGGAGAGAATTACGTGGGTGTCTTCTTATCGTTTCCATCAAGTAGTGGCAAATTTGTTTACTGACGAAAAACGTCGTGTTCTTCTAGCTGGAGAAGCAGCACACTTATTTGCCCCATTCGGAGCACGTGGATTAAATTCTGGTATTCCAGATGCTGTTCTTGCTGCAAGAGGAATTGAGAAAGCACTACATTCTCATTCTGAAGAAGAGCGAGTAGAAGCAATTGAAGCAGCTGCAAAAGAACGTCGAATTGCAGCGCAGTGGAACCGCGATGCATCAACTACAGCACTTCATCATCTTCAAGGGAGTTCTCCTGAAATGAAACTAAAACGAGATATTGCTGCTTCATTAGTATCTATCGTGCCAAGGCTAGGCAGATGGCTTGATGAGGGACCGTACGGACCAAAATTCGGACCTCCTGAACTGACGACAAAATATTAAAATGATAAAAAATTGGATAAGTAATGTGAAAGGAGCGATAAGAAATGGCTTTGTCTCAATTCATAAATGAAGAAAAGTATGGTTCTCATGTGCGTTCTACAAATGGAATGATTGAGCGGTTCATGACGATGAACTGGTATAGCGACATTGGAAAGCAAAATGTAGAGGCTGAGAAAAAAATAGATCAATTTATGCGTGCTCTACACATTAGTGAATATGAAATTAAATGGATTTCAAGAAACCAATTAAGTGAGACAATTGAACGAATTTCATTTGAGGATAATGATTTATGGGGGACGCTAGCAGAAGTACCGGATCAGTTGAAAGAAAAAATTATAAGTGTAGGTAACGAAAAACTTCTTATAGATGTTGTAGATAAAGTACCAGAAGCAATTTTTCACGGTGTTTATAAAGAGGCGTTCAAACATTTTGGAGAGGAAAAATGTTTGAAATTTCTAGTTGGGCATGCGATGTACATAAGTACTGTTGCATGTGCTGCTGAATTAGCTGAAGAAAAAAATATATTTCTCCCAATTATAGAGTTACTAGAATTAGGTCATATCCCAATTGGTCCAGAGGGAAATACTTTTTATCTTTTATAACAAAAAGTGGGGCGGGAAAGTTATATGTTATCATCATTCTCGATTATTTGAGACGGTAGAACTTTCAATCATTTAAAGGAAAGGGAGATTACTATGAAACTTGTTACTTTTACACATAATGGAGAAACGCGAATTGCTGCTTTAGAAAATGGGAAATTGATTGATTTGCATGCTGCGTTTAAAACGAAATTGGCAAGTGAAGGGAACCTTCGGGCTATTCAAATTGCAGAAGCACATATTCCAAAAGATATGAATGGATTCTTACAAGGTGGTACAGAAAGTATGAATCTAGCAAAAGAGGCAATCGATTATGCACTTATGAAAAATCATAAAGAAAAATTGGTATTTGAAGAAGGTGAAGTGAAAATTGAGGCCCCGGTACCTTCGCCAGGAAAAATTATATGTGTAGGTCACAATTATCGTGAACATATTTTGGAAATGAAACGAGAATTACCTGCCTTTCCGGTTATCTTTGCAAAATTTGCGAATACAGTAGTCGGTCCGCAAGATGATATTCCGTTTTATCCGATTTCAGAACAATTAGATTATGAAGCTGAATTTGCTTTTGTAATTGGAAAGCGTGCCCGAAATGTTTCGGAAGGAGATGCCCTCCAATATGTAGCTGGTTACACAATTGTAAATGATATTACTTATCGTGATATTCAGCGCCGTACAATTCAATGGCTCCAAGGGAAGACAGTTGAAGGTAGTGCCCCAATGGGACCGTGGTTACTTACTTCAGATGAATTAAAGAACCCATCTGGTTTGGAAATCATATTAACGGTAAATGGAGAGAAACGTCAACAGTCTAATACTGCTAATTTAGTATTCTCGGTACAATATCTCGTTTCGTTTTTATCCGGTCTAATGACACTAGAGCCAGGGGACGTCATTTTAACAGGTACGCCAGGTGGTGTAGGAGTTGCACGTAATCCGCAAGTATTTCTTAAAGATGGAGATATCGTACGAATCGAAGTTGATGGAGTAGGTGTATTAGAAAATAAAGTGAGACAAAAGTTAGAGGTGCCAGTGCTATGACGAAAAACTTACAAGCCCATGCGGCCGAGTCTATTTATGAATCAATCAATAAGATAAAAATGATTGTTAAGCCTTTACCAGAGGAAATCATCTACTGGAAACCTTCAGAAGATGAATGGTCAATTATGCAGATCATTACACATGTAGCGGAAGCTATTCCGTATTGGGCAAAAGAAATTAGCAATATTAAAGTAAATCATGAAAACTTATGGGGCCGTGGTTTAACGGATGAAGTGCGCCAACAAGCAGTTTCAGAAGAGAATATTCATAATCAGTCTATAGAAGAAGTCATTCAGCAGCTGTCTTCTATACCGCTCACGATAGAAAATGTATTGACCACATTAACAGACGAAGAGTTACATATTCAGGCTCCGAGTCGTAATCCTCGTTTTAACAATAAGTCGATTGATTTTATTGTGAATCACCTCATCGTAGAACATACAGAAAAGCATTATAAACAAATCGAACGGAATTTATGTAAGTTTAATGAACGATAAAGGAGGCAAATAAAATGGCGGAAAAAAATGCTTTTTTTGAAAGTACACTCGTACAAGATTTCAATCGTGATATAGAACAATATCATCTTGGACCACTTTGGAACGCGATCCCTGATTTAATGAAACATACACCAGAACCACATGCACAAGCATACCTTTGGAAATCTGAATTGCTCCAAAAAAAGTTAACGGAAGCAACGCAAATATTTACACCAGACCGAGGAGGAGAACGCCGGGCTATCTACTTACAAAATCCAGGACTTAATTATAGAAAACCTTGGGGGTGGGCATCGACTACACAAACGTTATATGCAGCGGTTCAATTAATACAACCTGGAGAAACTGCTCCTTCACATCGGCACGTTCAAAATGCATTACGCTTCGTCATGGAAGGAGAAGGGGCTTACTCAATTGTTCAAGGAGAGCGTATTTTCATGGAACGGGGCGATTTCTTAACAACTCCAAATGGACTATGGCATGGACATGGTCATACAGGTGACAAGCCGATGATTTGGATGGATTGCCTTGATATTCCGACTATTTATTATCTTGGTGGTACGTTCTTTGAGCCATATCCAGAAAAAATTGAACAGCCAAATGTACCGGATAATTATACTGCTCAGCGTTATGAAGGGGGAATGGTCCGACCGGTTTCCGATCGATATGCAAAGAAAGCTCCACTAAGTTCCTACAAATGGGCAGGGACGGAAGCGGCGCTTAATGGATTAAGTCGTTTTGAACCAGATGCATACGATGGTTATGCGGTTGAATATATAAATCCATCGAATGGTGAAACAGCGTGTCCAACGATTGCAGCTTGGATGCAAAAATTGCCGAAGGGATTCAAAGGAAAAGCGCATCGCCATACACATGCATCAATCTATCATGTGCATGAAGGATCAGGATATACGATAATTAATGGTGTTCGCTTCGACTGGTCTAAAGGAGATTTCTTTGTTGTACCAAACTGGGCATGGCACGAACACGTTGCACTAGAAAATAGTTATGTATTTTCAACAAATGATCTTCCTATTTTAGAAAAATTCGGGTTAGAGCGGAAACAGGAATATGAGAACAATAATGGATATCAAACAATCACTGGAGAGTTTGAACCAGCGTTACCATAATATGATTTGCAAAAAAAAAGCGCCCACATTTCATACTAGTGGACGCTTTTTGTTATTAATATGTTCTAATAAGCCTTCAACACATGAAGCAAATAATCCTTACGATTCAGCGGATTATAATCAACACGTTTTCGAGTAGGGAAGGGAGCCATAAGCTTTGTGAAACCAGCTGGCTTCGTTGTAAATATACCTTCTCCTTCAGTAAATGAATGGAGCATTCGTTTGAAATTCTCTGTTTTCGCAACAGGTAATGATCCTGTTAACTGGTAAGAATCATTACTGAGTATAGGCTCTGCAAAAGTTGCTGGAATGGCAGCGAGCTTATACATCGCGGTACTAATTGCGTGCTCCGGTACAGTTAATTCAAACTCATTTACTGGTTCATATACATATGTTTCAGCTTGCTTTAAAGCATCCATTAAAACGAGCGGTGTTAAGTTTCTAAAGTCACTCGCTGTTGTGACAGGACTAGCATAACCAGTATGTGTAAGTGTGATGGAAATGTCCGTAACTTCCCATCCGTACAAACCTTGTTTTAACGTTTGGAATACTGTATCTTCAATTGCTTTATGAAATGCTAAAGGTAGTGAGCCGAGTTCAACACCTAATTTATATGTTATGCCAGAATTAAGTTCACCAAGCTCCACATTGAACCCGACTGTGGCGTAAAAAGGATTCGCTTTTTCACCCATTACTTCAATGCTATTACCTACGCCAATTGGTTTCTCAATACATACAACTCGTGTATTTGAAAAAGTAACCTGCAAATTATATTTCTCATAAAGTGTAGTTTCAATCACTTCTTTTTGTACTTCACCGAAAAGGCGAATATATAGTTCATTATGAACATCGTCTTTCCACACTTGAATGAGTGGATCTTCTTCACATAGTTCCATAAGTGCAGCGTATAAATCATGAATTCGTTCTTTAGGTACTGCATTAATGGCTGCTTCCATTTGTGGTTCGGCAAAGTGAATGTCTTTTATATAATCAGTTCGTTCACCGATAATATCACCAATTTTAATATCATTCAGTCCCCACACGTTACAAAATTCACTGCTAGGAACGGTAGTAGTTTGAACGGCATCTCCATTATGAAATAGGCAAAGTTTTTTAATCTTTTCTTTATGGGATAGAGATTTACTGCGCTGTATATCCACATATTTTCTAATGTGTAAACTACCTGAAAAAACTCTTACATAAGCAACCTTTTCTCCAGAAGGTTCACGTTCAATTTTAAAAACAACACCGCATAATAGTTCCTCTTGTGCCGATGTATGGGCTGGCATTAGGGCCGGTAGTTTTTCAAGTAGTTCAGTTACTCCTATACCTGTCATTGCTGAACCGAAAAAGATTGGATACACATTTGTTTGCTGTATTTGCTGTTCTAGTTTTTCTCTTAATAGTGCGTCAGGTATTATTTCGTTATTTACATATGATTCAAGTAATGATTCATTAAATGGTGCTAACAGTTCCATACAATCGTCATATGATTTGTATTCAATGATCCGGGCTTCTTTCGCTCCTTCGTTTAGAACAGAGTAGAAGGGGAATGCTTCATTTGAAAGAACCCCTTTTATTTGTTTCATAACTTTTTCAGTGTTTGCGCCACTACGATCAATTTTATTAACGAATAAAATTGTCGGTATGTTTAGTTTCTGTAATGTTCGCATTAAAATTTTTGTTTGTGCTTGCACACCTTCAACGGCAGAGATAACTAAAATCGCACCGTCTAAAACGCGGAATGATCGCTCCACTTCAGCGATAAAATCAGCGTGTCCAGGTGTATCAATTACATTTACTTTTAAGTCATTTATATAGAAAGAAACGACAGATGCTTTAATCGTAATTCCGCGCTGTCTTTCTAATTCCATTGAGTCAGTTTGTGTATTACCACTATCAACTCGGCCAATTTCTTTAATTACATTCGTTTCATAAAGAATACGCTCAGTCAAACTCGTCTTGCCAGCGTCTACGTGAGCGACAATCCCTATATTTATTGTTGTCATATATCAATATCCTTATTTCATTTTCCGTTTTCATTTCCTCATTTCTATTTGTGTATTGCCGCATTACAATCACTCTCCAGTCATTTAAATTATTACTATTATAGTGCAATTAACATTATTTGTAACGCGACAAAGCGCCTTAATTTGGAAAAAATAAAATGAAAACAAAATGCTTGCATTCTAAATCGATATAGATTATATTAATTGACATATCAACTATTGATACATCAAATGTTTTTAAATTGGATGTAAAGGAGGGGTAATTTGACAAGTTCATGCTCAAAAGAAGCGATTATTTTATATAAATTACACTTTCTAAATAAAGAAGTAAGTTCGAAATTTGAAGGGTGTACGGGTATGAGCCAGTCTCGATTAGAGCTTATACTTCAGTTATATGAAGTAGGTGAAATTAGTCAAAAAGCACTTCAACAAGAAGTGAATATTGATAATGCGGCGATTACGAGGCATTTAAAGCAGCTTGAGGCTAATGAAATGATTGTAAGACGTAAAAATCCAGATGATAACAGAATTACGTTAGTTTCTCTAACTGAAGAGGGACGAAATAAAATTCAAGCGTTTCAAGAGGAAAAAGAACGTTTTGCAGCATCTGCATTTAAAGGATTAAGTGAGGAAGAACGCGATAATCTTTTAAATATGTTAAATCACATTCAAGAAAATATAAAAGAATTATAAAAAAGGGAGAATACAACTATGACTAACTCAGTAAAAACAAATGATTTTAACGAAATTTTAACAGGACGTCGTTCAATTCGTAAGTATGATTCTTCAGTGAAAATTAGTAAAGAAGAAATGACAGAAATTCTTACAGAAGCAACACTTGCACCATCATCAGTAAACATGCAACCATGGAGATTCCTTGTGATTGAAAGTGACGAAGCAAAAGCAACACTTGCACCACTTGCGAAATTCAATCAATCTCAAGTAGAAACATCTTCAGCAATGATCGCTGTATTCGGTGACTTAAACAACTTTGATAACGCAGAAGAAATTTATGGTACAGCAGTAGAGCGCGGACTTATGCCAGCTGAAGTAAAAGAAGATCAAATGAAAAAACTTTCAGCTTATTTCTCAATGGTTACACCAGAAGTAATGAAAGACACAGTACTAATTGACGGTGGTCTTGTAGCAATGCAATTTATGTTAGCAGCTCGTGCTCACGGCTATGACACTTGTCCAATTGGTGGTTTTGAGAAAGATCAAATCGCAGAAGCTTTCGGACTAGATAAAGACCGTCACGTACCAGTTATGTTAATTTCAATCGGAAAAGCTGCTGACAGTGGTTACCAATCAGTACGTCTTCCAATTGAAAAAGTTGCAGAGTGGAAGTAATTTTAAAGAAATAAGTGGAATATGAAAGGGGAAACACCATGATTATTATTCACGCAATATTTCAAGTAGATCCAGCAAAACAACAATCATTTTTAGAAGAAATTCAACCACTCATTCATGGTTCAAGAGAAGAAAGTGGAAATGTATCTTATGATCTTTATAAAGATACGGAAAAAGAAAATGTATATACGATGGTAGAAGTATGGAAAGATGAAGCATCCGTTGCGAGTCATAATACGAGTGAACACTTCACATCTTTCGTTAGCAAAGCAAAACAGTATTTAACTGCTCCACTTAATATAAAAGCTTATAATGGAGAGTTAGTAAAATAATGAGATAGAAAAAGATGACTTTAGCTTATAGTGCTAAGGTCATCTTTTTTATTTTTACAGGAATATATTTACTTTTATCAGTATGTGTTATAATTTGGAAAATAATAATTCTTAATTTTCTGAATAAGTGAAGACGGGGGATAAATATATGAACATATTAAAGAAAATCACTAATAATATTTCGAAAGTTATTATAGGAAAAGATGAATCCATAGAACTTGCAGCCATTGCTCTAATAGCAAAAGGACATATTTTATTAGAAGATGTACCGGGGACAGGAAAAACAACACTAGCGAAAAGTTTGGCTAAAAGCGTGGACGCAAAATTTCAAAGAATACAATTTACAGCGGATACTTTGCCCGGAGATGTTATTGGTCTTGAATATTTTAATGTGAAGGAATCGGATTTTAAAACGAGGTTAGGTCCTATTTTTGCAAATATAGTATTAGTGGATGAAATTAATCGGGCTGTACCGAGGACGCAATCTTCATTACTGGAAGTTATGGAAGAGCGTACTGTTACGATTGCGAAACAGACGCATTCATTACCAGAACCTTTTTTAGTAATTGCAACGCAAAATCCTCTTGAATCTGCTGGTACATTTCCTTTACCTGATGCTCAATTAGACCGATTTTTACTTACGATTCGCCAAGGTTATCCTACGAGAGAAGCTGAAAAGGAAATGATGAATCGGTTTCAAATGAATGATCCGTTAGAAACATTACACTCTATTATTTCAAGTGAAGAAATTATTATGATGCAAAAGCGTGCAAGAGAAGTGTTAGTAGGAAATGATGTGCAAGATTATCTTCTTGAAATTATTGAGGCAACGCGTAAGCATGAGCTAATTGAAATTGGTGTAAGTCCGCGGGGGACGTTGGCATTTATGAGAGCGATTCAAGCACGGGCTATATTAAATGAAAGAGATTACTGTACGCCAGATGATATAAAGATACTTGCTGCATCTATATGCGCTCATCGTTTAACGTTAACGATAGAGGGGGAGATGAAAACAACAAAAGAACAAATTATGAAAGAAATTCTTCATACGATTCGTGTGCCAGTGGAGAATGTACGATGAATCAACAACTTGTGTATACACCTTTAGCGGAGTCTTTCGTAATGGGAGTTATGTCAGTTGCAGCCGTTATTTTATGTGTATTTTCAAGTAATCTACTCATATTATCTCTCGTATTTTTGTATGTAATTTTAATAGGTGCTATGCATGTTTATATACGTAAAGTATCTCATGTTAACTGGGAATACGATCAAGGAAATTCGAATGTTTTTATCGGTGAAACGAACAGGTGCAAAATAAAAATTTCAAACAAATCAATTTTCCCTATTTTTAATGTTGTATTCCGATTTAAATGTGAAAATAAGATAACTTGGAATCATGATGAAATAAATAAAAATAATAGTACAGGTTCAAATTATTATATGAATTTTAATTTAAAAGGAAGAGAGTCAGTTTCATTTGATTTACAAGCTGTGGCATTAAAAAGAGGCATTGCGAAATGGGAAGAGGTTGAAATTGTTATTACTGATCTCTTTGGATTTATAACGAACCATATCACATATAAACAAGTTGATACGCCCTCCTATTTAGTCTTACCAGCTGTTCCGAAAATACAAGTTCCTGAATTACAAGAATGGTCACGAGGATTTCGAAAAGCGATGTCATCCCCCTTATATGATGAAACGAAAGTAATGGGAGTAAAGTCTTATGAAAATGAAGATTTTCGTTCCATCCACTGGAGTGCAACAGCGAAAACAGGGACGATAACTGCGAAAAAGTACGAGCGAACGCAATCAGATAAATATGCGATATATCTCAACTTGCAAAATAAAAGCGGTATTTCTTTGCGAAATGATACAGAGGAACTAATTGAATTAACAGCAGGCATATGCAAACAACTTCTTATGCAAAACTGTTCATTTGAAGTATGGATCAATAGTGTAAAAGATAACGGTTTGCTACATATACAAAACGGGGATAATCGGAAACATTTGCAAAATGTATTAAAAATACTTGCCTCAATATCGGATCAAGATACGCCTGTATCTTCTTATTTTTACACAGCTGGATTTCGGCGAAAGGAATTGGATGCGGTTCCTGTAATCCTTGGTACTTCTCCAAAGAAATATAGTAGAACAAACAAATGGATTGTAATCAAAGAATAAGAAGGGGCTTATGTCATGGTGAATAAAGCGCGGCATATGAAAGTGAAGTTGTGGAGTGTAAGAGCTTTAATCATACTTTTCTTCGCGATTAGTGCAATAACGTTATCACAAGGTGTTGTGTATGTGCAAGGCATAGTAAAAGAACGTTTTTTTAGTGAAAAGAAATCTGAAAAAAATTATAAGGAAACGATAAACTACGGTGATACTGAAGAGTATGGAATACCTATAGAAGAGAAAAAAGTAGGAGATAATGGGGAGAGAACGACAACGGGTAAAAAATTTAAAGGTTTTGAAAAGGAAAGTTCATGGGGACACATATTTTCTGTGCTTTCAAATTCATGGATTAGTATAGTTTTTTATGTAATGATTGCAGGGATAATTATATATTTTCTTTATAAATCCGTTAGGAAAAAGGTAACGAAATCCGAAATAGAACAGGATAAACAATCGATAACAAATGAAAATACGGACAGAATCGAAAAGAATAAGAAAGTGAAGCATCAGTTAGAACAGCCGTTACCACCAAATACGATAAGAAAAACGTTAGTTGGATGGGAAAGAACTTTACCATTTCATGAACAGAGAAGGTCCTATGAAACGATGCAACAGTGGTTAAAAAGAATTTGTAGAACAAGGGATATTATCCCGTTATATGAGTCTGTTCGTTATGGGGAAAAGACGTATACGGATTTAGATGTGGAAGAAATAATGAAGTGGGTAGAGGGAGATGGGAAGGTGGATATGTAAATATCCACCTTTACTTTTTGTAGAGAAATTTGATTATCATGAATCATTTCCCTATATGAAACCGCCTTCAAATAAGAAAACTAAATTAACTGTAAATTAACTTTATTTACTTATACCGCATTACATGTTAACCTATACTTAATTTTTATAAATTATAATTAATTTTTAAGTTTTTTAAGGGTGTGAAAATGTAATGAAATCGGTATTAAAAAGCATACTTATTTCCTTTGTTTTTTCTGTAGTAGGTATGTGTTGGTTGCTGTTCTTATTATTCAAAGGGGATGGAGACTGGTTATTGTCTTGGATAGGCGTATTAATGGCATATTTATCTTTATTCACTTTAATAGATTTATATTGTAAAAATACATACTATAAAAAAATAAGTAAATGGCTTATAAAAACAGCGGTGACTAGCTTTAGTTTTGCTGTATTAGGAATCTCATTTTGTATCATACACGAGCTATTAACACCATGGAGTCTCAGTTTAATGGTGTGGTATTGGTTGGTAATGTTAGTATTATTTTTAACGACCATAATATCATTAGTCAGTCTCGTATTTGTTAATCGTAAAAATCACAATTTCACCGTTGGATATAGAATGCTTATACTTCTAAATCTACTACTTACGTTAGGACCAGTATTATGGCCACTATTACTTTCTATTATCGGAAATGGTATGAACGCTAGTGCAGGATGGTAAAGGTGAATATAGATTAGTTGCTTAAATAAAAAAGAACGTGTTTACATAAAAAGTGAAAACACGTTCTTTTTTTATTCATTTTAATACGAACACAATTAATGAATAATTTTAAAATAATTAAGACAAGGTGAAATAAAAATAAGGGCAGTTAAGGGACTGTCCTTATTTTTTATGCCCTTTTTATTTTCATACATAATTCTTTCTCAGCTTAGCGCAACAAAATTTGAACGTAAGTATTTCGTAAGGAATGGATAAGAAAAAAGAGAGTTTTATCATATAGGATAAAAGTATAGCTTGAATCAATACGATATGAATAGGGGAGAGAAAACCTTATGAAAAAATGTAATTCAATGAAGTTAGCGAGTTTGACAGTTTTATTAGCGGGTACTACTCTATTTACACCTGATTTTACTGTGAAAGCAGAGTCTACTCAAAGTATTTCTAATTCGTCACAAGTACATGATCAAAAGAATCGGAATGGATGGAAACAAGTAATGCAGGAAACAATACAAATTGGGGCGCCAGGGGTATTAGCTAAGACGTCTAATAAAGGGAAAATTAATAGTTATACTGCTGGTGTGGCGGATTTAAATACAAAGAAACCGGTGAAATCGGATTATCGCTTTCGGATTGGTAGTGTGACGAAAACTTTTACCGCCACGACTGTTCTTCAATTAGTAGGAGAAAATCGCGTACAACTTGACGATCCAATTGAAAAGTGGCTGCCGGGTCTTATACAAGGAAATGGGTATGATGGAAATCAAATTACGATACGACAACTTTTGAATCATACGAGTGGTATAGCTGAATATTTAAAGTCAAAAGACGCTGACATAATGAATACGAAAAAAACGTATGTTGCAGAAGAAATAGTGAAAATAGGCCTTTCTCTACCTCCAGATTTCTCGCCGGGTAAAGACTGGTTGTATTCAAACACAGGATATGTAATATTGGGAATGCTAATTGAAAAAATAACTGGTAATAGTTATGCGGAAGAAATTGAAAAGCGAATTATTGAACCTTTGGACTTGTCAAATACGTTTTTACCAGGAAATTCACCCGTCATCCCAGGAAAGAATCATGCTCGTGGGTATGTGAAAATCGAAGAAACGAGCGAATTGAAAGACATTACGGATTATAATCCGAGTTTAGCTAATGCAGCTGGAGACATGATATCTAATGCGGACGATTTAAATAAATTCTTTTCATCTTTACTAAGTGGTAAGTTACTGAAGGAACGAGAGCTAAAAGAAATGCTTACTACAGTTCCTGTAGAAGGAAAAGGGGTTGGTGATGGATATGGTCTTGGAATCTATGAGACTAAACTTCCAAATGGTGTCTCAGTTTGGGGTCACGGAGGATCAATTCCTGGGTTTATGACTTTTGCTGGTGGAGTAATTGGAGGCAAGCATACATTTGCTGTCAATGTTAACGCTTTAGGTCAGGTTGATATTCTTACACAGTTTAATAAAATGATGCAAGTTGAATTTAATAAATAGATGAAAAGAAAGTGAATGGGAATTCGCTATAGTTGTAAATAAAAGATATGTTTTTTAAATTTAACAAATAAGGACAGTATTAACATTCAGGGGATGGCATCAAGTATATGTAGAACATAAATACGATACAAGTGCGATTCAATCTTATAGTTTAGCATAAAAATAAAAAGGGTGTCAGTTGCATGACATCCTTTTTATTGCGGATCAAAGAGGTATGTTTTTTCGTTTGTAAAATTGTTATTTTTTCGATTATTTCATATAATGAAAGATATAGCGGCTATACAGGGGAGTTATGAATGGATAATACTTCAGTTTGTTAATTATTTTTGTTTTAATAAATAAAAGTAAATTGATTTGGAGTGAAATACATTGGGACAAAATCAGTTTAGATGGAGTAACGAACAATTACGAGAACATGTTGAAATAATAGATGGTACAAAAAGCCCACACAAATTATTAAAGAATGCAACATACTTAAACTCCTATATGCGTGAATGGATGCAAGCAAATATTTGGATCTATGATGACCGTATTATATATGTAGGAGAAAAGCTGCCAGCGCAACTACATGAATGTGAAGTCATTGATTGTGATGGAAAGTATGTCGTTCCTAGTTACATAGAGCCACATGCACATCCGTATCAGTTGTATAACCCAGAGACGTTAGCAAATCATGCGATGCAATTTGGGACAACAACTTTTATTAATGATAATTTAACATTATTTTTCACATTAGAGCATGAAGAAGCATTTCGTTTATTAGATGAATTTAAAAAGATTCCAGCAAGTATGTATTGGTGGTGCCGTTTTGATGGACAGACTGAATTGCAAAACGGTGAATCTTTATTTAATAGTGAAGAAATAATGGAATGGCTGAAACATGAAGCAGTTCTACAAGGTGGCGAACTAACAGCATGGCCAAAGTTATTACATGGCGATGATGAAATGTTAGATTGGGTGCAGGAAACAAAACGATTACAGAAAAAAGTGGAAGGACATTTTCCGGGAGCATCTGAAACGACTTTAGCGAAATTAAAACTGTTAGGTACGGATTGCGATCATGAAGCGATGACAGGGCAGGAAGCGTTAACTCGTCTTATGCAAGGTTACATTGTTTCTCTTAGGAATTCTTCCATACGCCCAGATTTAGAAGTTTTATTGAAGGAATTGCTGGAATTAGGTGTTAAGCAGTTTGATAGATTCATGCTTACTACAGATGGTTCACATCCTTCATTTTATGAAAATGGAATGACAAACATTATGATTTCTACCGCGATAAAACAAGGGGTGCCGGTAATAGATGCTTATCATATGGCAAGTTATAATATTGCTCGTTATTATAACATGGAGCACTTACATGGTTCGATTGCGACAGGTAGAATTGCTAATATCAATATTTTAGAAAGTAAAGAAAACCCGGTACCAACGAGCGTAATTGCAAAGGGGCAATGGGTGAAGCGTGACGGTGTAAATACACATGAAGCATTACATATAGACTGGAATGAATGTAAAGTAACTCCATTAACATTAGATTGGTCCATAGAAAAAGAGGATATGATTTTCTCTAATAAAACGGGTATACACTTATTAAATAACGTTATAACAAAACCATACGTTAGTGAAATCGACTTAGACTGTGATGAATTGTCCATAAATCATGATGAATGTTTCCTTATGATGATTGCTCGTGATGGCAGTTGGCGATTGAATACAGTTGTGAAAGGTTTTGCGAAAGAACTAGGTGGTCTTGCTAGCTCTTATTCTGGTACCGGCGACATCATTCTTATTGGGAAGAATAAAGAAGATATGCTTACAGCTTTTCATAGAGTAAAAGAGCTTGGCGGGGGAATGGTAATAGCTGAAAAGAATGAAGTATTACACGAAATCGCATTACCATTGCTCGGGATTATGTCTAATTTAAAAATGAGTGAATTAATACAGGAAGAGAAACAGTTGGTGAAATTATTGCAAGAGCGTGGCTACAGGTATGACGATCCGGCATTTACCATTTTATTCTTTTCTGCGACGCACTTGCCTTTTATACGGGTAACGCCTATAGGACTATATGATGTGAAAAATAGTAAGGTAATGGCTTCACCGGTAAATTTAATAAAGTAATGTTAATATGAAAGGCTCTATAAAAGTCCAATTTATAGGGCCTTTCACATTGTTAGCATAAGAATATTGTAAGACTCAAATGATATAGTATATAAATCATTTGAGGTGATATGTAAATATGAAAAAAATATTTTACATTTTAAGCGTATTTATTTTGTGTGTATCGATACAACACGTTGTACATTCCCAATCAGATGCACCAAGGTTATCTTCGGATTGTCTTGAAGAAAGGAAAATTCGAGATGAAAAGTATGTGAAGAATATAATACAGGACATTAAATCCACATTTAATTTAAATATTGATGAACATAGTTTTTGGGAAGTAAGTAAAAGAGATTTGGAGGCTGCCCATTTGATGTATGGTGGAAAGGAAAATGATTCTTATTATAATTCGCTAACTAAAATTTATGATAGTGGTGGATTTAGCGAGCAGCCCAGCTTATTTGTGAGGGCGCAAGAAGCATTTTTACTTTATAAAGAAAAAGATAATATTAATGTAATGAAACGCCTTAAACTAGACGTTGAAAAAGGGGAATGGCTCGTTATAAAAACGAAAAAGAAGAAAGGGAAAAAAGTGAAATTCAAACCGTTACAATGTGAAAAAGATTATCTAAAAAAGAGAAATGAATAACAAAATACTTATTAATACTATTTTTATTCAACGATATTTTGCTGTTGATTTGAAATAGAAAAAGGTAAACGAACATATTAGCTTTATGGAATATGTTTGTTTACCTTTTTTGAGAGATTTAAAAATTGTGGATGTTGTTAGTTGAAAATTATTTACTGGCTAATGAACTTATAACATTCAATGAATTTGTTCTTCATAAACATTAGATTTTGTGTCAAATGATTTATACATTGCCGAACCACCTATGTATATTTTATTCTACAGTATTTATAAAAGAATGTTGGCTATTCATAAGAAATATGATTAATATGATTGGCACAGTTTTTGCTTGTACTAAATGTAAGGAAGGGAGATTGTATGTAAGGAATCTGTACTCGTAATAGTATAAAACAAGCTACTATTGCATTATTGATCATAGTTGTATTTATAGCGGAACTGTAAATACATACAAATAAGTGTTTTTTGATTTTAAAATTCAGAATTTTCTTTTAAATGACTAGGGGGCAATGGTATGGTTAAATATTCGAAAATTTCTAAGTGGATTCTTGGTGTTGGACTAGTGACAATAACATGTAATGGTTTGCAAATTCAAGCAGAGACAAAAGAGAAAAATGTGAAGAATGTATTACAAATGGAGCCGGTAGGAATACAGAAATCTGTTGATGAATTGGCGCACCCTTCAAAAGTACAAGAAAATGCATCTTTTACAAAACGGTTAAAATTAGCGGATTTATCGCAGCGTCCAATAGCACCAACCGATAATATTAAACCGTTAGCTGAAGAAAAAAAGTATTCGATGGCTGAGTTAAATCAATTAAATAACAAACAATTAACTGATCTTCTTGTGACAATTAAATGGTATCAAATTCCGGAATTATTTCAGTTTAATAGTGATAGTCTTAAATTCTATCAAGATGATAACCGAATGCAAGCGATTATTAATAAACTAGCAGAACAAGGACAAGCTTATACGAAAGATGATTCAAAAGGGATTGAAACATTAGTAGAAGCTCTACGTGCAGCATTTTATTTAGGTTTTTACCATGATGAATTAAGCAAACTAAATGAGCGTAGCTACCATGATAAATGTTTACCAGCTTTAAAAACAATTGCAAAAAATCCAAATTTCAAACTTGGTACATCAGAACAAAATAAAGTAATTGCATCATATGGAAAATTAATTGGAAATGCATCAGCAGATGTTGAAACGGTTTTATATGCAGGTGAAATTTTTAAACAATATAACGATAATCTTGCAACTTTCATTGAAGACCGAACAAAAGGAGACGCTATATATGAGTTGATGAAGGGAATTGACTTTGATATTCAGACGGATATGTACACGACTGGAAAAGAGCCGAAAGATACGATGTGGTATCGAAATATCGATAACTTTATTAATGAAGTAAGTCGTTTCGCACTTATTGGTACTGTATCAGATAAAAATGGATGGTTAATAAATAACGGAATTTACTATGCTGGCCGATTGGGCAAGCTTCATAGCACGCCGACAAAAGGACAACAAGTTGTTACAGATGCAATGCGAATTTATCCATATTTAGGAGAGCAATACTTTGTTGCGGCAGAACAAATTACTACAAATTATGGAGGAATAGATGCGAACGGAAAAACTGTAAATTTAGATCAAATTCGAGAAGAGGGTAAAGAGAAATATTTACCGAAAACGTATACGTTTGATGATGGAGCAATTGCCTTTAAAGCTGGGGATAAAGTTAGCGAAGAGAAAATTAAACGTCTATACTGGGCGGCAAAAGAAGTGCGTTCTCAATTTTATCGTACAGTTGGTAGCGATAAACCACTTGAAAGTGGACATGCTGATGATGTGTTAACGATGGTTATTTATAATAGCCCAGATGAGTATCAATTTAATCGTCAACTGTACGGATATGAAACGAATAATGGTGGGATTTATATTGAAGGGACAGGGACTTTCTTTACATATGAACGTACACCAGAGCAAAGTATTTATAGTTTGGAAGAATTGTTCCGCCATGAATTTACGCACTACTTACAAGGAAGGTACGAAGTTCAGGGATTATGGGGACAAGGAGAAATGTATCAAAATGAACGTTTAACATGGTTTGAAGAAGGGAATGCAGAGTTCTTTGCAGGTGCAACGCGATTAGATAGTGTAGTACCGCGAAAAAGTATAATTGGTGGGTTATCTAATGATCCTGCAAAACGTTATACAGCATCACAAACATTAAATGCGAAATATGGAACGTGGGATTTTTATAATTATTCGTTTGCACTGCAATCATATATGTATAATAAACGCCCAGAAATGTTCGATAAAGTACATGATTTAATTCGCGCAAATGATGTTTCAAGTTACGATGCATACCGTGCTACATTAAGCAAAGATAATAAGTTAAATGAAGAATATCAATCTTATATGCAAATGCTTATTGATAATCGCGATAAGTATACAATTCCACAAGTATCAGATGAGTATTTAACTCAGCATGATCCAAAATCGCTTTCGGACGTTACTTCAGATATTACGAATGAAGCGAAATTAAAAGATGTGAAAGTAACAAAGAATAAATCACAATTCTTTAATACATTTACACTACAGGGGACATATACAGGAAGTGCGGCTAAAGGAGAAGTTGAGGACTGGAAAGTGATGAATGAAGCAACAAATGATATGTTGAAACGCCTTTCAGGAAAAGAGTGGACTGGATATAAAACATTGACTGCTTATTTTGTAAATTACCGTGTAAATAATGCTGGACAATATGAATATGATGTTGTGTTTAGCGGAGTGAATACAGAAGAAGGTACGGCTGTAGAAAAAGAACCAAATAATTCATTTGAAACAGCAAATCCACTATCTTTGAATATTTTGTTAAAAGGAACCTTGAGTGATCAAGATCAGGGGGATAAATTTGTTATTGATGTAAAGGATCAAAAAGATTTACAAATTTCTGTTACGAACGAACAAAATCTTGGACTGAACTGGGTATTATATTCTGAATCAGATCTAAATAATTATGTAGCTTATGCAACAAAACGTGATGGAAACAAATTGCTTGGAAATTATAATGCAAAGCCAGGGAAATATTACTTAAGTGTATATAAGTATGGTGGTGGAACAGGGAATTATACGGTACAAGTAAAATAGTTTGTTTTGAAAGGCTACTTATTGCATTTTTAGCTAAATAAAGTATTTAATGTTAAACATTAAACTACTTCAATATATCCCTGTTCTAATTATAGAACAGGGATATATTGGCTTTATATTTTTAAATTAAATAACTTCATTGGATTTTGACAAGAAAATAATTAATATAGATTTGAATTCTCATTCGTAAAGCATGTTTTAATCTTCTTAATGCTCTTTCATTTTTGTCTCAATGCTTGTTTTCAAATCAGTTGATACTTGATTGAAATACCCCAAAACTATCTTCCTAATATCATGGGATATAACTTTCAAATCACTAGCTAAGTTTTCAGCAAGATGTTCTTTTTCTATCGGTTTTAACTTCGCATAAAATTCACCAGCCTGTGTAAAGTCATCCTGTTTCGTAATAGAAGTTCTTTCAAGTTTACCTTCAACGTACCTTCCGTCACCGCTCGTTATTTGATTAGCAGGTGTCCAATCTTGCTGTTGGTTAATCGTTAATTTGCGGAATTCAGGTCCAATTCTTCTTCTTTGAGAATCGCTATAAATGTTAGCTCGCCCTTGCAACATTTTATCATCTGATAATTCAGCACCGTCAAGTAAATTAGAAGGGGAGAAAGCGACTTTTTCTACTTGCTCCATATAATTTTCAGGATTTTTATTTAATACCATTTTGCCGACTGGTATGAGAGGATACGCTTTTTCATCCCATATTTTTGTATCATCTAAAGGATCGTAAGAAAGATGCGCTTCATCTTTCGGGTCCATGAGCTGGACATATAAACCATATTCCACTGGTTTACCATTTTCAATAGCATCATATAAATCTTTTCCGCTATAATCAGGATTTTCGGCAGCTAGTTTAATTGCTTCTTTACTAGTAATGTACTGTACACCTTCAAATGGGTACCAATGATACTTTACATATTTTCGATTACCTTCTGCATTTCTCCAAACATATGTATTTACACTATGCCCTGGAATGTGGCGAAGGCTTTTGGCCGTACCATTATCAGAGTACAAACGGACAACGAAATGAATGGATTCAGGTGCTCTAGCGACAAAACTCCAAAATCTATTAGGGGCTATTAAGTTATTTTTAGGTGAAGGTGACAACGCTTGAATCGTTTCTGGGAAGCGCATCGGATCACGAACAGAAAAGACAGGAATGTGATTACATAAAAGATCGAAAATGCCTTCTTTTGTATAAAACTTTGTAGAAAAACCGCGTACATTTCTAGAAGTATCAGGTGTTCCTTTCGTACTAGCAGCTAATGAAAACCGCACCATAACGGGAACTTTCTCATTAGAATGTTGTAAAAAACTTAGTTTAGTATGTTCAGACATTGGATAGATTGTTTGAAAATAACCGAACGTACCAAATCCTTTTACATGAACAGGTCTTTCTAAAATTTTTTCATGAATAAATTCTTGTAACGTCTCGTGAAGTACACTATCTTGCTCTAGAACAGGTCCACGTGAACCAACTGTTTGAGAGTGAAGTGTAGCTTGTTCATTACGTTCTCCATCTTCATTAAAGTCATTCCCTAGTAAAGATTGCCCCTGTTTATCATAGTTTTCATCCATCGATATAGCCTCCAAATCTTTTTTGTCCATTGTTACTAAATATGATTGTATAACCTTGATTATGTATGACATGCAAAGTAGTAACAGACCGCTAGATGAAAAAAATGCACATATAGTGGACCTGTTGAAATAGAAGAAATTATGGAAAAATGAATATCGTGAAGAAAATTACTATTAAAATTTTAATCTGAAAAATGAATTTATACATGACTTTATAGAGAATGAACAGAAATAAACAGGGAAAATAACAAGGAGGAATTTAAAATGTCGGATTGGTTTCAATTAGATAAAGAATATATGATGTCTACGTATTGTCGTACGAAGGTTGCGATAGAAAGAGGAGAAGGGTGCAAGCTTTATGATGTGGATGGTAAAGAGTATGTAGACTTATTTTCTGGTGTCGGAGTGAACGTATTAGGATACAATCACCCGAAAATCGTGCAAATGACAATGGAGCAAGTTACGAAATCGTTGCATCTGCCGTTTCATTTTTTAAATCCAGTTGCGATTGAGTATGCAAAGAAATTAGTTGATTGCTCATTAAAAAACGGAAAAGTCTTTTTTACAAACTCTGGTACGGAAGCGACAGAAACAACGTTGAAATTAATTGATAAATATAGAGATAATACGGGTGAAGAACGTGAGGGAATTGTGGTGCTGAAAAATAGTTTCCACGGACGTACGTTAGGGGCACTACATTTTACGAGACAAGAAAAGGTATATCAAAATTTTCCTAAAACATCTATTCCTGTATATGAAGTAGAGCGCGAAAATATAGACCAATTAGAAGAGACCATTATTAAAGAAAACCCAATTGCGATTATGCTAGAGCCTGTTTTAGGAAGTGGGGGGATATACCCTTTATCAAGTGAATATTTACATGGTGTTCAATATTTATGTGAAAAATATAATGTACTTCTTGTCGTTGATGAAGTTCAAAGTGGTATGGGTAGAACGGGAAAACTATTTGCTTATCAAAATTTTAATATTACACCAGATATTATTCAAATTGGTAAAGGAGCAGGAGGCGGGATACCGCTAGGAGGAATTATTGTAGGTGAAAAGTTATGTGATGTATTTTCACCAGGAGATCACGGGACAACATTTGCTCATTCATCAATGGGAACAGCTTTAGGTTTAACTGTATTAAATACATTACTTGATGATGGGTTAATGCAAGAAGCTTATGAAACGTCACTATATTTGAATGACAAACTGCAAGACATTCAGAAAGAAAATTCTTATTATATTCAGGAAGTGCGTCATGCTGGCATGATGTTTGGGATAAGTGTGAATGACACGAATGAAAATGTGAAGCAAATACAGGTAGACCTAATGAAGCAAGGGATGTTAGTTGATGTTACACAAGGGAATATCATCCGTTTACTTCCTCCGTATATAATTACAAAAGAAGAAATTGATGCATTTATTAATCAATTTATTACTTGTTTGGATAAAGTTGCTGCTGTAGTAAGTGCTTAAAAATTAAAGCTATATTTTATATAAAGTGCACTCTAATTGTTAGAAATAGTTTTACAATTAGGGTGCATTTTTTATAGTAGAATTTTGTAAAATACAGTCGTTATTAAATGATAATGAAAAAATAGAAGGGATTTTATTAGATTTGATACATTATATATTGATATTTGGTTGGTGAGGAAAAGAGAAAGTAAATGTGTAAAGATAGTAGATAAAACGAGTGGTACTAACAACTAATGATAGAACGTTTTGAAAATAATAGCATACGAATATATATATGATAAGAATGAGGTGATGTATTGGAAAATAGTGATATTCAATTTACTTCTTTACAAATGCGAACTGATAGATTTGGTTGGGCTGGTATTCAATATACAAATAAAAAGCAAGCCATCTTATATACTCGAAACGGAGGAGTAGAATGGGAAGTTGTTAATCCTCTAAATTCAATTGTATTATTTGGATATCCAATAAACGCTCGAAGCTCTTGGGCATATGGTTTAACAAAAACGAATGATGATTTATTGCCCGCTATATTTTATACAGTTAATAGAGGGGAAAGATGGAGTGAGTTTATATTACCAATTGAAGAAGAGTGGGAGAAATCGACTGATGTTCAAGTACAATTGCATGCCACGAATATGGATAGTATATGGATTGTATTGTCTAGAAAGCTTGCATCAAATAAATTTGAACATAATTTATACTATTTGAAAACGAAAGGGGAAGTTTGGAAAATAATTAAAAATATAAGTATTAGTGATAGTATCTCAGGGATAACATTTATAAACGAGTTAGTTGGATTTATTTCATTACACAAACAATATGAAACATCAGCGGTATTTAAAACAATGGATGGTGGGGCAAGTTGGCAGCCTATAAAAGATATTCCAAGTCTTGAAGGAAGTAATAATGAAACTTCTATGGCTTATAAAGCAATCTATAAAAATAACTTGTTAGTAATACCAACTAAAATGAATAATGATGTATTTTTCATGAATTACTCAGTTGATAAGGGGAATTCGTGGCATATTTCAAATAAAACAATAAATACTAGTAAAGCGGCTGTTTCTTTTTTTAGTTCCTATTATGGCTGGGTTATAAATAGTGAACATGGAAGTGTATATCAAATAATAAAAAAAGGAGCAAAATGGATAAAGGTATCAAGTAATCCATTGTTGAAAAATGTATTTTGTTTACATTTTTTTAATCGGCGTAAAGGTTGGGCTTGTAATAAAAAAGAAATATTTACTACAACAGATAGAGGTATAACATGGAAAAAGGTTGTATATAAAATTAATGATATTTATAAATTAGTGTAAAAGAGTCTAAAGAAATTAGGACTCTTTTTGTTTTTAAATGGTGAGAGTTGTAACACACAACGATAAAAGGAGGGATACAAGTGTAGAGCTTATATTTTCAAAAATAGACGTTTGTTTTCACACAGTATAGTTCACTTTTGAATATGTTAATAAAGTAGCAAATTTAGAGTGAATTGTAATACTTAATATTTTAAGTTCATATGAATGATGTTTCATGCCACATGATGTGTAAAAAAGGGGGGATTGTAATGAAATCGTTAACGGTTATTATTTCGTATAGTGATCGAGAGCAACTAGTAGAAGATTTAATTAACGCTGCATGGAAACTAAAACCAATTGAAATTATAATTTTAGCCCCTGATGATAAAAATAAATTGTATGAAATAGCAACGAAATATAGATGTCATAGTGTTTTAATGAACAAATATAGTGCACATTATCAAGGATATGAAGCTTGTATAAAGGTAGCGAAAGGAGATATTTTATTATTTTTAGATAGCAATTTTTCATTATCCACAAATGAAATGCAGAGATTTATTGAGCCAATTGTTACAAATAAGGCCGATGTAGTTTTAAATAAAATAGATAAATTAATAGAAATAGGTAAATGTCCAAATATGGATATTGTATGGAGAAAAATGTTAAATGAAATCTTAAGACGACCAGATTTAAAAAGCAATTCAATACTTTCATTGCCATATGCGCTTACGAAGGAAGTGGTGGAAAATATCGGCTTTGATTATATGGAAGATATCGTTTTATCTCATATGAAGATTGTGAATCAAGGCTGGCGGATTAACGATCAATATGCAATTAATACATTATCTAAAGATGAGACTATAGAGGAAGAAGGATATTTAATAAAAAAAGAGTTATCAAAAAATGAAAAAGAGAAAGTAGAAAGATATTTAAGCGGTATATCTAAATGGATAGAGAAAAAAGGAAGAAGGGTAGGGTTTACTGATGCAGGAAAAAGAAGGGATATTATTCAAAAGGCAGGTGAATCCAAGCAATACCCTTCCTATCATCAAGGATGGGGAATGTATTCTTCAATTTATGACGGGAAGCAACTTTCTGTTATTATACCGGTGCAAAATGAAGAAGAAACTATAGAACAAGTAATACTTGAGGCAAGAAAAATAGAACCGCTAGAAATAATTGTCGTTGTAAATGGTTCAACAGATCATACAGCTGACATAGCTAAAAGACTTGGTGCCACTATTATTAAATATAACGAACGACTTGGTCATAATGTTGGACGTGCTATTGGGGCGCTTGAAGCTACAGGAGATATTCTCTTATTTATTGATGGTGATTTTAGTGTTTCAGGAAGTGATTTGCATCACTTTACAAAAGCAGTTTTAGATGGCGTAGACATAGCGTTAAATGATTTGAACCCAATGCTCAATCCGCCTTTTTATGTTGTGGATATTGTAAAATATATGCTTAATTTAGCATATGGTCGTCCAGAATTAAGTAATGGCTCATTAGTAGCTATTCCACATGCAATGAGTAGATCATGCTTAGATGCAATAGGATGGGAAACTTTACTATGTCCTAGTCTTGCACAAGTAAAAGCTATATTACAAGGGTATAGGGTAGAATGTGTCCATTATGTTGATGTTGTAAAACCGAATAGAATTCGTTTAAAGGAAAATGTAAGTCAAAATGGACATCCTCCAGCAGTATTAAGAATAATTGGTGATCATGTTGAAGCGCTCTCTTACTTGATAGAACAACTTGAAATGGATGGAAAGGGTGATTAAACTGTTAGACCAGTATAAAATAATTAACATTCCATATGAACAATTATGGCAAATGGATTTTCAAACTTCGGAGCCATTTATACTCAAGGTTGATTGGGATAAAGTAACGTATGAATTTTTAATTCGTATGAAGCCCAATGCTGATAACACAATTGTTTTTGGATCCGGAGCAGGTGGGTTTCAAGAACAGCCAATTGGTCCACCTATTTTTCATCGACATTCTTGGATGGATGAATTTGAAGATACTGTTATATATTATAATGACCCTACTTTATATCTTGGAAAATTATCTTTAGGTTGGGGACAGGGGGAGTTAAATAGATTTTATTTACAAGATATAGCTAATATTCTAGAAATATTATTTATAAAGTTAAAAGTTGATTCAAAAAATGTCTTGTTTTATGGAAGTTCTGGGGGAGGATTTATGTCTTTAATTTTAGCTGGATTTGTTAAAGGTTCCACAGCTTTCATTAATAATCCGCAAACAAATTTAATAAAATGGATACCTGTACCGGTAAATCTAGTTTTCGATTTATCTTATCCAGGTTTATCAAGAGAAGAAGTTGAAGAGAAATTTGGAGAAAGAATTAATGTTGTGAAATTTTTTAATCACATTAAATATGTACCAAATATTTATTTTTTGCAAAATTTCGCGTGTGAATTTGATGTACAAAATCATTTATTACCATTTATTTCTGAATTAGAGCAACTTGATAAAGACACGGAAGTAAATCAAATTATAATAGACTTATATTTTGATAAAAAAGCAGGGCATGCAGCTGTAGGGAAGAGTGAAACAATTGAATATATAAAAAAAGTAAAGCCTAATCAGACTGTGAAAGAAGAACAAAAAGAAGTGGAGCTATCAGTCGTTATAGTTTTAGGAGAAGAAAAATCGAAGTTGAATCAGATTTTAAATAAATTGCAGCATATAAAACCACTAGAAATTATTATTGTAGCTGATGATAGAATGAGTGCTATACAATCTATACCAACATTTGTTGAAAGTAACGTTGTTGTGATTGAGGAGAAAAGTAAATGGAGAGCACCAGTTCATGGGGCAAAAATCGCCAATGGTGATGTAGTCTTATTTTTAAATGGAGAAGATGTTATTTTTTCGGTAGAATTAGAACGATTTATAGAACCGCTACTAAAAAAGGAACAGGATGTAATTTTGAATAACATAGACTCTGTCTGTTTTGAAAAGATGAGAGTAGAATGGCCAAGCATTGCTATGGTGTATAGAAAAATAGTAAACGATGTATTGGGACGTATGGATTTAAAATATGATTCGATGTTATCTCTGCCATATGCTATTACTAAAAAAGCAATTGAAGACATTGGATATGATATCTTGCAGAACCCTATTCTATCCCAAGTAACTCTTATTGAGAAAGGGTGGCGAGTACACACCTCTTCAGCAATTATTAAAACCTCTTTAAATGTAAATCAAACCTCTTTCTATAGAGATAAACTAACTAAATTAGAAGTACGTGAGATAAATGAGAATGTAAAAGTTTTAGAGAGTTGGTTACAAGGAAAAGATGATAGAGGTAATTATACAGATGGAGGAAGAAAAAGAGAAGTTATAGAGCAACTAAAAATGCAGAAGAATTATTCACTTTTTCATAAAGGATGGGGAATGAATTCCTCTATTTATAATGGAAAACAGTTATCAATTATTATACCAGCGCAAAATGAAGAAGCAACAATTAAAGAAGTTATTCTTGAGGCAAGAAAAATTGAACCGAAAGAAATAATTGTTGTAATCAATGGATCAACAGATCAAACAGAAGCAATTGCTAAGCAATTAGGAGCTACAGTAATTGTTTATCAAGAAACATTAGGGCATGATGTAGGACGGGCAATTGGTGCACAAGAAGCCACAGGGGATATACTTCTCTTTATTGATGCTGATTTTGCTATTCCAGCAAAAAATCTTCATCCATTAACGAAGGCTGTTGCAGATGGGGTTGATATGGCTTTAAACGATTTAAATTTAAATCTTAGATTTCCTCTATATATTGTAAATTTATATAAATATATGTTGAATATTGCTTGTAATCGTAAAGATTTAGGAGTAGGATCCACAATTGCTGTTCCTCATGCTATTAGTAGAAAATGTTTAGAGGGAATCGGCTGGGATACACTTCACACATCGTGTGTTGCGCAAGTAAAGGCAATATTAAAAGGATATAAAGTCGAATGTGTCCATTTTGTAGATGTAATGAAACCAAACCGTATTCGGCCACAAGAGCATTTTGCAACGATAGGGCATCCACCAGCTGTATTGAGAATTACTGGGGATCATTTAGAAGGACTTTCATATCTATTGAAGAATAGGGATTTTAAAGATTTATTTTAAAAGGTAAATTTGTCTATTGCATGAGTAACGTAAACATTTCATTTAAGCAACTTGACGATATTAAGTATTGCAATGAAACTAAAATCAAAATTTATATTATTTTTAGCTCAGGTACAAATGAAGTGCATTTTTCACTGACTAATAGTAAATGAGCAAGTAACAAAAAGGTAAAGGCTTCTTTATATACATGAAGAAGCTTTTATCTTTTTTATTTTAAGTATGTAAAGTAAAAAAGATAAAAGCTGTAACGATATTTTTATTTCTGTATAAATTGATATTAAATATAAGAAAGGAGGGAATATCTTGTCTTGCATCAATAAAAGTTGTTTTAATATTTGTTTAGAAACTAAAGTCAATCCAAATGGTGGAGCAGAAATATTCGTAAGGTGCAATGATGAATGTTCATCTAATTTTAATGTAATACCATTTATTGCATGTGTTTCTATTTTAGTAAAGGATGATTTGAGTTTTTTATTTGATTTAGATAGTTTAATAAAAGGTTAATTTTCTATGAAACTAAGAGTGAAATAACATCTAATTTATAAAATTTCGTAAGAGAGTCGTGTCCGAATTTAACTAACTGCATATATTGTTAAAAGAAAGGAGGGAGAGTTATGGCATGTACTACGAATAATGTTTGTTTTGATGTATGCCTTAAAATTACAATTACCCCTAGTAGTGGAATTGACGCTGTAGTGGATTGTGGGGGTGCATGTGGGACAAGTCCTACAATTGTAATTAGTCCTAGTGGATCAATTGTAATTACTTTACCATTAGTTGCATGTTTCTCAATTAAACTAAATGATGATTTAAGTGTTGCATCTTCATTAACAAGCCTCTCTTTTCAAACTTCTTAAGAAAAATACAGAAATCAAAAGCCTGCCTTCTACTTTTCTTTTGAATTGATGTAAAGATAAAAAAGATGGTTACAAACCATCTTTTTTATTTTGCTATATATTTAAAATGAATTCATATATTATTTGGTGGTAAGGATATACAATTAAAAGTATTCAGTGTTTCTTTTTTGTTCGATGAGGTAAGAAATTGCTTCTATATGATCACCAATGATTTGCTGTGTTGCTAATGAAAGGTAGCCTTCCTGTGAGAAGTGTTTTTCTGGTCGCACTCGATTTATCTTGTCAACATCGACAGAATGGACTTTTTGTACATGCAAGCCTGATAAAATTGTTTTAACTTGACTTAAGGTTGGTGAAATAAGTGAATCAAACCCAATTGTATCAATACATTTTCGACTAAAAGCATGAGGGACAGCAATTGTGGATCCCATACCTAAATCTTTTCGATTACATGCTAAGTTGACAGCATACTTACATGCAGTCACGATAGAATAAGGAAGACGATACATGTAGTAGTGCTCTAATTTATTTAAAGCTAAATCGGTTCCATCTTGAACAGATTGTACAAATGGTAATAAATCAGAACTAGGAATTAAGAAATCACCATCAATAAATAATAATATATCACCTTTTGCAAAATATGCACCAACGGCACGTCCGGTATCAATGCCGAGTGCTTCTTTGTAAGTAATAACTGTTGCACCGCAATTCTTCGCCAATTCCTCTGTTTTATCTGTTGATCCATTAACAATAATGATGATTTCTAAAGGTTTTAATTTCTGCACCTCAAAAATGATAGATTCTATCGTTTTTTCTTCATTTTGAACAGGGATGATGATAGATAATTGTTTATTTCCATAAGTATTCGAATAAAACTCTTTACCTGTAATTATTTTGGGTATAGCTCTTTGTTCGCCGTTTTGAAGTTCTAAAATAATATCCCGCCTTCGATTATTATCAGTATAGTTTCCTCTTGGATTTTGTAATATATTTACCCAATTTCCAATCGCTTCTAGGTGGTAACGAATGAGTTGTTTTGAGGGGAAGGAGGGGATTTGCGGTATAGAAATTTTAAAATGATTGCTAATCCGAAATTTATTTTTAATAATTTTCATTTGTGCCAATATCGGATTTAATAAAATTTCTGGAGTAATGGCTTCAAGAATTTCTTTTGTTATTGCATAGGGAGGAAATAATAATGAGTTAACATTTAAATCTGGACGATGAAAAAAATGATTCGTGACTTGCTGCCAAATCATTTCTATAGTGGGCTTTTGCTTTTGATAAAAAAAATCATCTAAATTGTTTAATACTACGTCAGCTGATTCGTCTAGTAATGGTTGAAGAAATTGTATAAGTAAGGAAGGGTGGAGAATGTAATTTGCATCTAAAAATAAGAGGTACTTACCCTTTGCTTTTTTGGCACCAATTACATAACAATTATTTGATTCTGTCGGTTCGTCTAGTGTGATAATTTTACAATTGTAAGATTGTGCAATATCAATGGAATCATCAATATATCCATTAATAGTAAGAATAATTTCTAAAGGCTGTAGTTGTTCACATGCTTTCAAAATTTCAGGTAAAACTCTTATGTTATGCTGTATAGGAATAATAATAGAAATCGGATTTTTACGCATAAGTAGTCTCCTTTTTAATCAGAGGTAGTTGTTAATAAGGTTAGATAAAATAGGAGATATATATTTTAGATATATACGTAACGACTATTTAGTTTTATCAGACTCAGAATTTTCATTACCTGAATTAGAACCTTTATTTATTCCTGAAGCGAGTAAATTATTAAGAACACTAAGGTCTAATTGCATAGGGATTGAGTTTTCGGATGTATTTTTTTCATTTCCTTTTTTGGTAGTTAATATGTTTTTTATATTTTTAATTTCTTTAAATTGTTTTAGGGTAATGAAAAATACAGAAATAATTAAAAGAAAAGAAACAGTAGTAAGTAACAATATTATTTCCAACATAAAATAGCCTCCTTTAAACCTATAATAATATTATAGTTGAATGTAATAAGACGAAATTCGAGCTAATGAGTTCACTTTTTAAATATATGCAAATCTTTAGTAAAAGTTACTGATTTCTAGGTTAGAGGAAGCAATTATAGAAACGTTATAAATATAAATAAATTAAAGTTTCATTTGTAGTGTAAAGGTATATGTTATATAAGCTAAACGTCATTTTATAACAAGTTAAACAGGGTATAATTTTATATAAGAAGAGCATTTAATTGGACAAATAATTAATTATGTGAAATAATATTAACAGATAAGGATTCATTGATTTTCCTTAAGTGCTTCGAATTAATTTTATTCAATAAGAGAAGGTGTGCTTAAAGAAGTTAAATTAAATAAGGAGCTGTTTTATTATATGCAACAAAATAATGATTTGAATTTTGAACCTCAAGACGTTAATATTGTCAATCCTAAACAAGCCAGGAAAGCAGTAGTTGCTACTGGTATAGGGAATGCAATGGAATGGTTTGACTTCGGATTATACGCGTATTTAGCGGTAATTTTAAGTCAATTATTCTTCTCAGGTGTTGATAATAGTGGATTGCAACTTGTACTTACATTCGGTACATTTGCAGTAGCCTTTCTCGTTCGACCAATCGGAGGTGTATTCTTTGGTAGAATAGGAGATAAGTACGGCCGAAAAATCGTGTTAAGTACTACTATTATTTTAATGGCACTTTCTACATTATTCATCGCATTACTACCAACCTATGAACAAATTGGTGTATGGGCACCAATACTACTTTTAGTTGCCCGAATGATTCAAGGCTTCTCTACAGGCGGCGAATATTCAGGTGCAATGGTTTATATCGCAGAATCTTCTCCAGATAAAAAGCGTGGTATACTCGGTAGTGGTCTTGAAATTGGAACACTCTCAGGTTACATTGCTGCATCGGTAATTGTTACCATTTTGACGTTATTGTTAACAGATGAGCAAATGCTCAGCTGGGGCTGGCGTATTCCTTTCTTAATAGCTGCACCAATTGGTTTGGTCGGTTTATATTTACGCCGTCATTTAGATGAATCTCCCATCTTTGAAGAGATGGAAAAAGCACAAGAGGAATCTGAAGACAATGAACAATTTTCATTTATGGATATTATTAAATATCACAAAAAAGACTTCTTATTAAGCACAGTAATTGTCGCCTTCTTTAATATTACGAATTATATGATTCTTTCGTATATTCCTTCTTATCTAACTCAAGTACTTAAAGTCAAAGAAACAACTGGCTTATTAATTATTTCGATTACGATGGCACTTATGATTCCACTAGCACTATATTTCGGTAAATTAAGTGATAAAATTGGTAATAAACGTGTCGTGCAAATTGGTTTACTTGGTTTAACTGTATTTGCAATTCCAGCATTTTTACTAATAGGTAACGGACATATTGCAGCTATATTTGCAGGTATTTTCGTATTAGGTTTCTTCCTAAGTGTATATGAAGGAACATTACCTTCATTATTACCATCACTCTTTTTCACCGATGTACGTTATCGAGCACTTTCGATCTCATTTAATATTTCTGTATCGATATTCGGTGGTACAACACCGCTCGTATGTTCATATTTAGTTCATGCAACGGGTAACCCGCTCGCACCGGCATTTTATTTAGCAGGTGTAAGTATTATTGGATTAGTTGTATTTAGTGTACTATTCGTAACAACATCAGGACGTGCGCTAAAAGGTTCATATCCTACAGTAGAAACGAAGAAAGAAGCACACCAAATCGCTAAAGAAGACCCTGAAGAAACACTTTGGTGGCATGAAGAGTCATTAGAAATTGAAGCAGGGAAAAACGCGTCAATTTAAAAAGTTACGTAGAAGTATAAAAAGACTCCTATAAAAATAGGAGTCTTTTTGTTGTGTTATTTCTTTCGTTTCTTCAAACTCTTCTGATACACGTAAAGTTTATGAACTTCTTCCTTAAATTCATGCAAAAGTACGGTGTTTTCCTCATTAGAATAACGCACTGTATTATAAGCATTTATAATAATATGACTCTCAATATTTACATCTTCTTCACTATTTATTCTTTCTAACCAGGCCTCAACAGTTTCTCCACGCTTTCTATTTAAAGGAGGAGTTAACTTACTCTCAAGCTTAAAAATTTCTTTTCGAATTTCGTTATGTGGCGGTTTGTTCCTTTTAAAACGTTTTTGGCTCATTCCTTCTTTATCAATGATAATAGTAGATTCGAAGGCAGACATATTTGGTAAACTTAAATGTTTTCGTTTTTTTACTATTTTCCAAACGACATAAATAGCAATGGCTGCACAGGCTATTATGGTCATGCTATTTATAAGGGTTGGATCAAAATCAGGAGGTTTTTCTCCATTTTTGTCAATTTGAGGTTTTAAGAGATGCCCTTTACTTGCCCATATCCCTTCAGTATCTTTTAATTCAGCTGCTATGAGAAATGGATTTATAACATAACCAACCCCTAATGCGACTACTTCTATAATAAAACTAAAAATAAGACGAATAAAAGGAAACACTTGAACGATTATTATACTCATTACACCAATTGTAATGATTGAAGTGAAACGTAATAACTGTTGATTCCGATTTGCCCCGGTTAACCAAAATGTAATCATAATGTGTATAACTAATAGTAACAGTTTCCATAACGGTGGAAAAGGCGCATAAAATATAGCCGAAACACCAAACCATATAATGCCGCCTAACGATTTTTGAACTGGATACCCAGGTCCGACTACGTGTACGATAAAGAAGAAAAGCGGTAATATAATTGTGCCAAATAAAGAGAAAGGGAGAATGAAAGAACAACCGATTATTTGAGTTATTAACAGTATGACAAAACCTTTCGTTTTTTTCTTCATAAATTTATGAAGAAGAAATAATCCTATATAGCCTGTTGCTAAAAATATAGCAACAGCAATTAATTCGTCCCTTTCAGTTAATAACGAAAGGAGGAGCAGCAGAATAAAGTCATTAACGTGATAGAGCCAAGTTTTCAAGCTTTTCCACCATCCCTTCGTTATTTATGAGAAACGTAGGTTGCGATAGAAGGGAGAGGTCATTCTTTTGCAAGCCAATGTAAATCATTGTAGACGATCGTTCTCCTTTTCTATTTGTATAATGGAGAAATCCTTGTTTCGGAATTAATGTGCTATCGTCTGAAATACGTGCCAATTCTTCTAAAGCTTTTGCGTAATGTGTTTGTCCTTCATTTAATGGTAAGTGCAGAGGACCACCTTCTGCTAATACACTAATAAATAATTCAAACGGTATTTGATGTTTCGTTGCGTATTGGAAAATGTATGTTGTAAATGAAATAAGATCTTCTATATTATCTTTCCAACCAAACCCGCGATCAGCAGCTAAAGAAAGACAAATCGTCCAACTATAATTTTTTACAGGTTCATATTGCTTTGCCTGTAACTCCTGCATTTTAGCAGAGGCTTTCCAATGAATTGAACGGAAAGATTCACGTTCATATCGTTTAACACCGATAATAGATGTTTCATCATTATAAAAAGAAAAATTCGTTCGATAAGAACCATTTAAAAGTTGCTGAAGTTCTTGCAAACCTGCCACTTTTTTAGGTGATGGATACACAATAATTTCAGTTCTTAATTTATCAAATACAGGTAGATGTACAGATAATAAATGAAAAGGATCTTTTAAGACACATTCGAATTGTTCAATTTGGAACACACCACGCTTCGTTGCGGTTAATGCTAAATCCCATTTTTGTGCCGAGTATGCAGGTTGTGAAAATGGGAAAGAGAATAGCGTTTTTGATATTTGATCAATCCCTTGATCTTTATGCGGTAGTAGGGATGGGTCTAAATGAAAATAACAAAAACCATTAACGAGTGGTATATTTGCTCCATTTTTTAAATGAATAAAAAACTGTCCAGATTCATTAGGGAAAAGCCGAGTTGTTTGTTTCTCATTTATAATTTGAAATTTTTTCTCAACGTAAGCGACATATTTATAAATGAAAATTGCAAATAAATAATAGAAGAAAAAGAAAAACATAATGATTCGTTGCGGCATAAAAAACGTAAATAGTATAGCGCCTGGTACAGTTAGTTGAATAATATGAAGTTGAAAAAATAAAGGTACTGTTACAACGCGCTGTCCATTCATGTTTGTTCAATCTCCACTGGTACGTCAACCTCTTTTAAAATCCTTTGCATGATTTCATTTTTTGTCGTGCGTAATGCGCCTTCCATTGATAAGACGATACGGTGATTCCAAACAGAAGGAACTAAAAATTGTATATCTTCTGGTGTGCAATATTCTCTCCCACCTAAAAAGGCGAATGCCTGAGCTGCACGCACTAAAGCAAGTGTGGCACGTGGACTTACACCGTTAGCGATATAATCATGATTTCTTGTAGCATGAGCAAGTTTAATAATGTAATGTTCTACCGGTTCTGATACGAAAATTTCTTTTACTCGTTTCTGTGATTCTAATATATCTTCTAAAGATATAACAGGGGTGACACTTTCTAATGGTGTATCGTTACGAAAACGTCGCATCATTTGTAACTCATCTTCTGGGGCCGGATAACCGATTGAAATCGTCATTAAAAAGCGATCAAGCTGTGCATCTGGAAGAGGGAAAGTTCCTTGTGATTCAATTGGGTTTTGCGTCGCAATAACAAAGAATGGTTTCGGAAGTGGAGTCGATTGTTTTTCAAGCGTCACTTGTCGTTCTTCCATCGCTTCTAACAGACTGGATTGTGTTCTAGGCATTGCGCGGTTAATTTCATCTGCTAGTAAAATGTTTGTCATAACTGGTCCAATTCTTAACTCGAATTCGCTGGTTTTAGGATTGAAGTATTCAATACCTGTTACATCACTTGGAAGTACATCCGGTGTAAATTGGACGCGAGAAAAATTACCACCAATACTTTTTGAAATGGTTTTCGCCAGTAACGTTTTCCCCGTACCAGGCACATCTTCGAGCAGTACATGTCCATCAGCAAGCAATGAAACGAGTAATAGATCAATAACATTTTCTTTACCAATAAAAACAGATCCTATGTTTTCTTTCAATTTATGTATCATATGTATCATTCCTTTCAAAATATAAACGGATATTTCTATATTTTAACAAATTATTCATAAAATTCATATGATTTTTTAATTCGAAGAAATAAATATCTGGTTATTAAATTATACTATTGCATATTTTGGAATATGAATATATAATATCGGTATACGATGTATCGCAAGTCGATATATCAACAAGCGATGTATCGGAGGTGGTTATAATGAATACGAAAGCGAGAAAATACATTCCTTTAACTGAGGCGACATATTACATACTGTTATCACTAGTGAAACCAATGCACGGCTATGGAATTATGCAAATGGTAGAAGAGATGACAAATGGAGAAGTAAAGCTCGGTCCTGGAACTTTATACGGGAATACGACGAAATTATTAAAAGAGAAATTAATTGTAGAAGTTGCTTCTACAGATAGAAAGAAGTGCTATGAGTTAACGCCACTTGGTAGAGAAGTATTAGAGTTAGAGTATAGTAGGCTGCAGAGATCTGTAAGGAATGGAAATAGTATATTAGGGGAGTGAATAGAAGATGGAGACAAAAAGGGTATTCAAGTTTTTTACGGCATGGAATTTAGAAAAAGAAGAAGCTTTTTTACGAAAGATGCATCAGCAAGGTTGGGCATTACAAAAATATAATTTAATGTATACGTTTCAGAAAACGGAGCCAAAAGATGTAATATACAAAGCTGATTTTAGATTGGTTTATAGAGATTCGAAAGAACAACAACAAGAGTATTTCGAAATATACGAAATGTCAGGTTGGAAACGCGTAACAAGTTTCACAAGATGGAATTATTTTTGTAAAGAAGTAGAAGAGGTAAATGAATTGCCTGATATTTACTCAGAAAAGGAGACGAGGATACAAAAACTAAATGAATTATTACTATTTCTTGTTATTATATCAGCAAGTATATTACCATCGATGTATAATCTATTTATAAGTCCGATGGAATCAAGAGTGCCAATTTGGGCGAAAGCTATAACAGGTCTTTCAGGTTGTATGTGGATGTACTTCTTTATAAGACTCACTTGGAAAATCAAGAAATTAAAAAGTGAAATATTATAATAAAGAGTGGAGTATAAAAGAAGTTGATGAGGAGAAATGCCAGAATCAACTTCTTTTGTCTCTATATAAACATAATTTGTTCACTCTTTTTTACATAATAAAAACTTTATAATTTCGTTGTAGAAATACCAGTTAAAACATTAAGTTAATTAAACTTAAAAAATCATAAATGGAGAAGAAATGATTCTCAATAATAACTACCAGTTAAAAATATTGGCAATCTTATATATCAACATTTATTGATAAATTACCCTTTTATGAACTTTAACAAAAGAGGGTGAAGTTTAACATATAATAAGGAAGAGATACGTTTTTTATTACCGTATTTAACGAAAAAATCCCTTATAGAAAAATCTATTTCTACAAGGGATAGTAATGAAATTATTAGAAAGACTGATTTTGAGCAGGTTTAATAAATTGTTCAGGATTTTCAACAAGTCCACATACAGCACATTGGACACGGTATGTAGGTCCTTGATAAGCCATATGAAAAGCATTCATCGTTTCATTTGTGTATTCTTCTTCTACTTGACCAGTTTGTGGATTTAATTTGACTGGTTTTACTTGTTGCTCAAGAATATTAAAGCGAGTGCGGTTCGTTTTACAACTTGGACATAGCATTGGTTCCATATGTATACACCTCCATTTGTAGCATTTCTTAAACCCCTTAATTTTATGCAAGCAAAAAAACTTTCTCAATATAAATAGGTGTTAATGTATTTAAAATTCAGAAAAAATAAAATATAATAAGAGTACGAACTGGTTATGTCCAAACCAAATCTCCTGTTTTATGCCAATAAGCTGGGAGGCCGAGAAATCGGCCTCATTTTTTTGTGCTCGTTACTATAGGAAACAAGGTTTTTATGAGACTTTTGTCGAAATTTTAGGGATGGATATAAAGGGGGATGTAAAATGAATTTAAAAATGAAGTACATCATTTTATACGTAGAAAAGTTTGAAGAATGTTTAAAATTCTATAAAGATATTTTACAGTTACCTATAAAAGCAGAGCACGGTACATATATTGAATTTAATACGGGATCTACAATATTAGCGATGAATACGCGGCAAGACGTGAAAGAATTAACAGGATTACCACTTACAGAAGGCGAGTTACAATCTTCTCATTTTGAATTAGGATTCGTTGTTGAAAATGTAGAAGAAACGATTGAGCAATTTAGAGAACAAGGTATTAAGATTTTAGTTGAACCAATTGTGAAACCGTGGGGACAAACAATTGCATATATTGCCGATCCAGATGGGAATTATATTGAAATTTGCAGTTCATTAGAATAGAAGGAGAAAAAGAGATGGGGTTTCCGAAACTAGAAACAGAACGTTTACAATTAAGAGAATTAACGCTGTTAGATGCAGAAACGATGTTCCGTTATTTTTCAAAAGAATCTGTTATACGTTATTTCGGAATGGATTCTTTCGAAAATATTGAGCAAGCGAAAACAACGATTCAAACGTTTAAAAATCGTTATGAAGAGGGAAGTGTATTTCGATGGGGAATAGAGAAAAAAGGAACAGGGCAATTAATTGGAACGTGCGGGTTTCATTTAATTAACAATCATCATAAACGAGCCGAAATTGGTTATGAATTAGACGATACATATTGGGGACAGGGCTATGCATCAGAAGCACTACAAGCAATTTTAGATTACGGATTTGAAACGTTACAACTTATAAGAATCGCAGCTGTTGTATATGTAGAAAATAAAGCTTCTCAAAAATTGTTAAAAAAAGCAGGGTTCCAAGAAGAAGGATTACTTCGAAAACATATGATTCAAAATGGAGTTGCTCATGATACCATTTTATATTCTTTATTAAAAGAAGAGTGGAAGAAGTAATGAGTACAAGAGAACTTATAACTATTATGAAGAAGCATAAGGAAAATAGATTCATTTTAGGTATAGATGGTCTAAGTCGATCTGGAAAAACAACATTCGTAGCAAATTTAAAAGAAAATATGAAACAAGAAAGTATTCCGTTTCATATTTTCCATATTGATGATCACATAGTGGAGTGTAATAAACGCTATCATACAGACTATGAGGAATGGTATGAGTATTATAATTTACAGTGGGATATTGAGTGGCTTCGGCAGAAGTTTTTTCGAAAGTTACAAAATGAAACAAAACTAAATTTACCGTTCTATAATGATGAGACAGACTTATGCGAAATAAAAAAAGTACAGATTCCTATAGTAGGAGTAATTGTAATTGAAGGAGTTTTTCTTCAGCGAAAAGAATGGAGAGATTTCTTTCATTATATGGTGTATTTGGATTGTCCAAGAGAGACAAGATTTCTGCGCGAGAGTAAGGAAACGCAGAAAAACCTTTCAAAGTTTGAGAATAGGTATTGGAAGGCAGAGGATTATTACTTAGAAACGGAATCGCCGAAGGATAGGGCGGATTTAATCATCAAATGATTTGAAGAAAACCTCAACTTTTTGCTTGGAAAGTTGAGGTTTCTCTATGTAATAGCAAATTAATTATTTTAATTCTTGGGAAGGAGATTAGTACAACAATTTGAATTATATAGTTATAGATAAATCTATAGATGGAAAGATTTTGATAAAGCGAGTGATCACATGAGTATTTTTATTTTAGAAGATGATGTCATACAAGCGCAGCAAATGAAGCGGCTAGTTGAGGAGATTTGCGGGAAATATAGGTTGCCTTTTGATTTTATCAAGGTAACTAGTAAAAGTGAAAACATCATTACCAACATTCCTAAGGCGAGATATGTCCCAATCTATTTTTTAGATATAGAGATAAAAAGAGAAGAGCGTAAAGGTTTACACGTGGCGCAAGAAATACGAAAGTATGATACGCAAGGGATTATTGTGTTTGTAACGACACATTCTGAATTTGCACCTATTTCATATCAATACATGGTATCAGCTTTAACTTTTATTGATAAAGGGTTGCCATATGAGGAGAGATATAAAGTTTTTGAAAAATGTTTACTTCAATATGAAGCAAGAAATAAGCATATTATTCCGTCCGATGACTTTATCGTTGAAAATAGTAATGCCACTGTGCGGGTTCCTTTTCATGAAGTTGAATATGTTATGACTGATGAACCGCACCGGTTAGCGTTAGTGACGTTAGATCGAATCGTTTATTTTTATGGAACTTTAAAGGAAATTGAAATAATAGATGAACGTTTATTTCGTTGTCATCAATCATATATCGTGAATACGAAGCAAATGTCTTCTTACGATGCGAATCAAAAAATGATAGTTTTAAAAAGCGGGAAACGTATTCCAGTATCACGTCGTTTAGTGAGTAAAGTACGTAACATGTTAAAGGGTGAGATGTAATGTATATTTATGATTTATTTGCAATACTGCTTACTAGTATGTGTCATACGTTTTTATACATACAATTAATCCGTTACAACAGATTGTCAGTTAGAATGTTAATAGCTTTAAGTGCGGTATTTATTATTTTACTTGCTATAGTCGTAACAGTAACGAGATATCCAGAGTTGAATAGTACGATTGTGTTATTTTTAATAAGTTTAGGATTGATGCAAAATGAATTGAAATTTAAGCATAATTTATATTTTGCACTAGTGAGTATGGTGATTATAACATTAGTGAAAATGTTGCTTTTCGATTTAGGAATGAAAATATTTATGTTAATGCCATTCAATTTATATTTATGGACAGGTAGCATTATTCATCTTATCGTATCAATCCTTACTTTTATCGGTATTTTAGTAGCGCGTAAAAGAATTCAAAAAATTGCTCAATATATAGTAGGTAGTCCGTTATACTATGTAACTTATATATTATTAATTATCGGATTTGTTATTGAACTAATTTTAACTCGGCCGTCTACTGAGTTTTTAGCAAAATTAAATCAACAATACAGTGAAGTAAGTTATATTACAGCGATTATTGTATTTTTATTATTAATAATCATTGTACTAATAAGCTCACACTTATCGAAAGAAAAGTTACGAGAAGAGCATGAAAAACGTTTGGATAAAGAGTTATTAGATTATGTGGAGAAATTAGAGGATATGCATGATGAGCTTGCTAGTTTCCGTCATGATTATATGAATGTATTACTATCGTTAGAAGAGGGAATACGTACAAAAAATGTGAAAGAAATTGAGCAAGTGTACTACGATGTTATTGCTCCCACATTAAAAACAATAAATGATCATGAACTTGATATCGCGAAATTATCCCGCGTACAAATTCCTGAAGTAAGAAGCGTATTAAGAGCAAAAGTCGGCACTGCCCAGCAGCAACAAATAAAAGTAATGCTTGATATACCGGAGAACATCGAAAGTGTTTCGATGACGATTATTTCATTTATTCGTATCATTTCAGTTTTAGTAGACAATGCAATTGAAGAAGCAGTACATAGTGAGGAAAAGATATTGCAAATCGCATTCTTTGAAATGGATTTACGACAATATTTTATCGTGCGTAATAGTTCAAAGGGTGAAGAGATTGATTTGCAAAAAATTTATGAGAAAAACCATTCAAGTAAAGAAGGAGCTAGAGGATACGGGTTATTTTCGTTAAAACGGATCATAAATAAAACAAATAATGCGACGTTAGAAACAACTTATATAAGTCCTTATTTCACGCAAACATTTATATTAAATAAGATGAAATGACCATCTATGATGAAAATGAAACCGAATAAGAAATAACTACATACTTTCTTCACTCGATTTTATACACTTCAAGTAAGAGGTGAAGCGAGATGAATGGTCTTATTTTTACAACAATGATTAGCTTTGGTTTACCACTTATAGCACTTTTATATGCTTTTTGGAAGAAACGCTATATTCCATATATGTTAGGTGTATTGGCTTTTGTTGTATCACAAATATTGATTCGCATACCAATACTGAATTATTTAAATGGAACTAGCACAGATTTTCAAATGTTTTCTGTTATGCAGCCTATACTATTTGCAGTTTTGCTTAGTATATCAGCTGGGATTTTTGAAGAGATAGCTCGTTTTATCGCAATGCGTTATTTTATGAAGCAACGAGATTGGCAGTCTGGTTTTTTATTTGGAGCAGGGCATGGTGGTATTGAGGCAGTGCTGATAGTTGGTATCCCGGTATTGTCCTTATTATTGTCACAAACAGTCATCCAGAATGGTGACAGTTACTATTTCGGCGGTATCGAGCGTATCTTTGCGATGATATTGCATGTTGGGCTTTCCTTCATTGTATTGCAAGCTGTCGTCCAAAAGAAATTTTGTTATGTTGTATATGCAATTCTCATCCATGGGGCTGTAAATGCATTGGCTAGTATTATCTCGCTATATGTAACAGGGAAAAGCGGGATCATTATGTCAGAAGTTTCAATAGCAATTTGTGCTTTACTCGTTTTTAGTTATAGTTTCATTTTAAAAAGAAAGGGTGTATTAAAATGAGAAGAATGTTACTTATTATTATAAGTGCAATCGCGGCGTTCGCACTTGCAGCATGTACCGGTAATAAAGTAGATGAAAGTACGTCTAAAAAATTTATTCCGAAAGCGGAAGAAATTGTATCATTATTAAATGAGGCAAAGTATAAAGAAGTGCATGAGAAATTTGATAGCAAAATGACAGCTGGATTACCAGAAGAAAAAATGAAAGATCTTACACCTGTAATTGAGAAAGCTGGTACGTTCGAAAAAATTGAGAAACAATCGATTGAAGAAAAAGATGGATTATATACTGTTATTCTTGTAGCGAAGTATAGTAAGGAACAACGTACCTTTATCATTACTTATAATGATAAAGAAGAAATAGCAGGTTTATTTATTAAATAAAAAAGAGATACAGTGGAAGTTCCCGCTGTATCTCTTTTTTGTATTAACTAAATTATGGTTAATTGTGCTAATATGAACTCATAGTTATATAGAAGGGGTGGGTTAAGATGAAAACCGAAATAATTCCTAAAAAGAAGTACAGTATAATAAGCTATATATCATTACTTATAGGAATTTTATGTTTTCTGTTCGTTTTTATAACGCCAACAAGGATAGCGAATGCAGGTAATATAGTGGGGGATTATATTACAGTTGCCCTCACAGTTGTAGGTATCATACTTTCTATCATTACAATGACGAAAAAAACAGAGAAGAAGGGGATTGCTTTTCTTTCATTCATACTGTCCTCATCATTTTTTATATTTTGGATTATCGCAATTATCTTATTGTTTACTGGTCAAATTAGTTTTGCGCCATAATGTGCAATAAAAAGAGTCCTTCTCGTATGAAGGACTCTTTTTATTCAGTATCTTCAGGTTGATATTCTAAAATATCCCCAGGTTGGCATTCTAATGCTTTACAAATGGCTTCTAAAGTTGAAAAACGAACTGCTTTTGCTTTTCCGTTTTTCAAAATAGAAAGGTTAGCCATTGTAATTCCAACCTTCTCCGAAAGCTCTGTTACACTCATTTTTCTTTTCGCTAACATTACATCAATATTAATAATAATTGCCATATTATTCACCTCAGACCGTTAAATCATTTTCTGATTTTATATCTATAGCATCTTTTAATAGTCTTTGGAGAACGGCAGCAAAGACCGCGATTACCATTGAAGCAAAAATCATAATCATTCCGATAATAATAATGCCAGGGGCGTCATCTCTCTCTGCCACAAGATAGAAAAGTGGCATACCTAATACATATAATACACTAATTGCTAGTGCACTGTACTTAATATTTTTTAAAGCTGTAACAGACAACTCTGAGAATGCGTTGTTTTTGTCAATATAGTTTAAAAGCTTAAATGTTTGATACAGCGCAAAATAATATGGTATTGCTGTTGCGTATAAGTTGATAAATACAAGATATTTAATATATGCAATATCAGGATATAGTTCTGCAGCGAAATTCCCTATTTTAGGGACTAAAAAAATGCACATAGCAAGAACAGGGATACCCATTAGAATCACAGCTGTCTTTAAGAAGAGTGTTGATCCTTGTTTCATAAAAAGCACCTCATTTATTTAATATCTTATTAATTTACCACGAAATTTATTGTTTAACAATAAATTTTTATTTATTTTGATTGGCGATTTGTTGTTAAACAAGTTAATAATGAAAAATTTTCTATATAAGATAGATGAACTATACCGACATTAAATGAATGAGAAAGTTACTACTGTTAGCTTTATAAGAATTGGGAATTAATAAAGCATATATAGGTAGTGAAAAGTAAAGGGAAATCAGAACTTTGTATGTAAATGAATGTGAAACTAATGGAGGCGCAATAATGTCGGAATTGGGTTTAAAGATGAAGAAGTTACTGTTAGTAGGAACAATCACACTAAGTATGTTAGGTACTGAAAGTATGATGAATTATCATACGGTGGAAGCTAAAGAGAAAAAAGCAGAACGACAACCGAAAAATGTAATCATGATGGTTATGGACGGAACGAGTTCTTCAGCAACCACATTAGCTCGCTTGTATAAAGGGAAACCACTTGTATTAGATGAAATTGTAACAGGAGGAGTTCGTACATATTCGGCGGAATCAGCTATAACAGACTCAGCCCCGGCAGCAACAGCTTTAGCGACGGGGAATAAATCGAATTCAGGATATGTAGGTGTATTACCTTCTATTATGAGTTCACCTGGCCTAAAACCAATAAAAGAAGAGGACAAGTTACGGCCAGTTGCCAACGTTTTAGAAGGTGCCAAACGTACTGGTCGCGCAACTGGAATTGTTGCTACAGCTGAAATTCAGCATGCTACTCCGGCCGGATTTTCTGCTCATCATGTCAATCGAAAGCGTTTTGACATAATTGCGGAGCAGCAAGTGTATCAAAATATAGATGTCGTATTAGGCGGGGGAAAAGCGGCACTGCTACCTATAAAAAATAGTGGAATCCGAAAAGATGGAGAAGATTTAGTAAAAGTAATTCAAAACAAAGGATATGACTTTGTTGAAACGAAAGAGGCATTATTGAAATCCAAATCTAATAAAATTTGGGGTTCTTTTTCACATAATGCCTTAGCTTTCGATATGGATCGTGAAGAAACAAATCCGGAGCAACCAACACTTTCACAAATGACGGAAAAAGCGATTCAAACGTTATCAAAAGATAAAGATGGCTTCTTTTTATTTATAGAGGGAAGTAAGCCAGACTGGGCAGCTCATGTGAATGATCCAATTGGGATGATTAGTGATGTATTAGCATTTGATGGAGCAGTAGCAAAAGCGTTGCAATTTGCAAAAAATGATGGGAACACACTGCTCATCGCTTTAACTGACCATGGTAACAGCGGTATTTCTATTGGGAATATGAATACGACGAAAGGATATAATACTACGCCGGTCTCTGCATACATTGATCCATTGAAAAAATCGAAAATGACACTTGAGGGGACTATAAATAATTTGAAATCTAATTTATCAAATGTAGAAGATGTAGCTAAATTATACGGTTTGGATAATTTAACTTATGATGAAAAAGAAAGAGTAAAAGTAGCAAAAAAGAAATCGGATGTAGGTCCAATACTTACTACATTATTGGCCAATCGTGCGAACATAGGCTTCACAACAGGAGGCCATACAGGTGAGGATGTGTTTTTATATTCTTACGGTCCTAAAAAGCCATACGGTTTGATTCAAAACACGGACATTGGGAAGACGATGGCGAAAGCAATGGGTTTTAACTTAGAAGAAATAACAAACAAATTATTTGTAGAGAGTGAATCAGCTTTTAAGCGAAAAGGGGCAACAGTAACAATAGATAAAACCGATGCAGTAAATTCCGTGCTCATAGTAAAACGTAATAATGTAACAGCTCAATTATTTATTAACAAAAATATAATTCGTATTAAGAATAAAGATTATGAATTAGGTAGTGTTGTTGTAGAAAGCAATGGTAAGTTCTATGTACCAGAAGAAGCAACCCGTTTATTCATAAAGCATTCTCATTAAAAAATGTCAATTCCTTAGTTAGTACTTAGGAATTGGCTTTTTTTGTGTAGATGAGATTTCACTCGAACAAAAGAGGAAAGAGGAACAAAAATTCTAGAGTGGACTTCCTGTAAATTTACTTATTTTATTTTTTTCAGCCTACAAAAAATATTTCTCAACATTTTAGCGCTTTGAAAAGATTGAATATTCGTATTATAACGAATATTATGTTGCTATCGGCAAAAAACGATAATTTGCAACCATCGGGGAGGAAACACATTGAATAAGAATAAGAAGTTAAAACCTGTATTAGTTTTAGCATCAGCAGCAGTGCTAAGTAGTACGTTTGCTTTTGGAAGTCATGCAGCTTATGCTGAGACGCCACCATCTCTACCAATTGATGAGCATTTAATATCAGAGGAGCGTTTGGCAGAGGCGCTGAAGCAACGGGGAGTAATTGATCAATCTGCATCACAAGCTGAGACATCAAAGGCTGTCGAAAAATATGTTGAGAAAAAGAAAGGGGAAAACCCTGGAAAAGAAATCTTGACCGGAGATAATCTTACGCAAGAAGCTTCAGATTTTATGAAAAAAGTAAAAGATACAAAAATGAAGGAAAATGAACAGGCGCAGCAGCCCGAATTAGGACCGATAACTGGACAAGGTGTAGGATTGAACCCAGGAAAATTAAATGGAAAAGTACCTACTACACCAGCGAAACAAGCTGAGTACAATGGAGCTGTTCGAAAAGATAAAGTACTTGTTTTACTCGTAGAATTTAGCGATTTTAAGCATAATAATATTGATCAAGAACCAGGTTATATGTATTCTAAAGACTTTAATCGTGAACATTATCAAAAAATGTTATTTGGTGATGAGCCATTTACCTTATTTGATGGATCGAAGATTAATACATTTAAACAGTATTATGAAGAACAATCTGGCGGAAGCTATACAGTTGATGGAACTGTAACGGAATGGCTTACTGTTCCAGGAAAAGCGTCAGATTATGGTGCGGATGCCGGAACTGGTCATGATAACAAAGGTCCCCTAGGCCCGAAGGATTTTGTAAAAGAAGCATTAAAAGCAGCTGTAGCAAAAGGTATCAATTTAGCAGACTATGACCAATTTGATCAATACGATCAAGATGGTGATGGAAATAAAAACGAGCCAGATGGAATCATTGACCACTTAATGGTTGTACATGCTGGCGTGGGCCAAGAGGCTGGCGGCGGTAAATTGAAAGATGATGCAATTTGGTCTCATCGTTCAAAACTAGGATCGAAGCCATATGCGATTGATGGTACAAAATCTTCTGTTTCAAATTGGGGCGGAAAGATGGCTGCATACGATTATACAATTGAGCCTGAAGACGGAGCGGTTGGTGTGTTTGCACATGAGTACGGTCATGATTTAGGCTTACCAGATGAGTATGATACAAAGTACTCAGGGCAAGGTGAACCAGTTGAATCATGGTCCCTTATGAGCGGCGGTAGCTGGGCTGGAAAAATTGCAGGAACAGAGCCAACAAGTTTCTCACCACAAAATAAAGAGTTTTTCCAAAAGAATATGAAGGGGAACTGGGCGAATATCGTTGAGGTAGATTATGATAAACTTCGTACTGGAGTCGGTACTGCAACATATTTAGATCAAAGTGTTACAAAATCTAAACGACCAGGAATCGTTCGTGTTAACTTGCCAGACAAAGATATAAAAAATATCGAATCAGCATTTGGTAAGAAGTTTTATTACAGCACTAAAGGAAATGACATTCATACAACACTTGAGACACCAGTATTTGACTTAACGACTGCAACGGATGCTAAGTTTGATTATAAGACATTTTATGAACTGGAAGCAAAGTATGATTTCCTTGACGTAAATGCGATTACAGAAGATGGAACGAAGACACGTATCGATCGAATGGGCGAAAAAGATGTAAAAGGTGGTATAGATACAACGGATGGTAAGTGGGTTGATAAATCATACGATTTAAGTCAATTCAAAGGAAAGAAAGTAAAACTGCAATTTGAGTATGTAACAGATATTGCAGTAGCTTATAAAGGATTTGCGTTAGACAATGCAGCATTAACTGTAGATGGAAAAGTTGTTTTCTCTGATGATGCAGAAGGCCAGCCAGCAATGGCGTTAAAAGGATTTACTGTGTCTAACGGATTGGAGCAGAAAAAACATAACTACTATATCGAGTGGCGTAATTACGCTGGGTCTGATACTGCATTACAATATGCACGTGGTCCAGTATTTAATACAGGAATGGTTGTATGGTATGCGGATCAAAGCTTTACAGATAACTGGGTAGGCGTTCATCCAGGCGAAGGATTCCTTGGAGTAGTAGATTCTCATCCAGAGGCAATCGTAGGAACATTAAACGGACAACCTACTGTGAAGAGCAGTACGCGTTATCAAATTGCCGATGCGGCATTCTCATTTGATCAAACGCCAGCATGGAAAGTAAATTCGCCAACTCGCGGTATCTTTGACTATAAAGGATTACCAGGCGTTTCGAAATTTGATGATTCTAAGCAGTATATCAACAGTGTTATTCCAGATGCAGGACGTAAGTTGCCGAAACTAGGATTGAAGTTTGAAGTAGTAGGTCAAGCTGAAGATAAGTCAGCAGGTGCAGTTTGGATCCATCGATAAAATAAAATGAAATGAAGAGGAGCTGCCATAAGCCGGTGAAACTGACTTATGGCAGCTCTTTTCTGCTTGTAAAAAAGTTCGCTGTTTTAATTGTAAAGACTGGAAATTTATTTGATAAATGAAATGCTTCAACTGTCCAATTATAGCGCTATTTTGGGCGTAAGTAATTTGTAAGTATTGAGTAAGAAAAAAGAGATTTTTATAGTATATAATATTTATTACATCTACTTTTAACACCTACTACTAATAGTGTGCTATAATGTGAATTAGCAACAAAAAGGAAAGGAATTAGAAAAATGACATTAGAAAATACTAAAAATTTAAAAAAACAAGTTGCTCCGTATGAAAAATCAACGATTAAAAAAAGTGTGTGGCAACTTATTAACACAGTCGTGCCATTTATTATTTTATGGTACCTCGCTTATAAAAGTTTGTCTGTTTCTTATTGGTTATCATTAGTTCCATCTCTGTTAGCCGCTGGTTTTATGACACGAATTTTCATTATTTTTCATGATTGTACCCATTATTCATTCTTTAAAAGTCGACGTGCAAATAGAATAGTAGGGACATGTATGGGTGTGTTAACGTTATTCCCATTTGATCAATGGGGGCATGAGCATGCGATTCATCACGCTACAAGTGGTAATTTAGATAAGAGAGGTACAGGAGATATTTGGACGCTTACAGTGGATGAATATGTAGCTGCACCATTTAGACTTCGTTTAGCATATCGTTTATATCGCAATCCATTCGTTATGTTTGGATTAGGTCCGATTTATGTTTTCTTGCTTAAAAATAGATTTAACCGAAAAGGTGCTAGACAGAAAGAACGTATGAATACGTATTTGACGAATATTATTATCGTTGCTGTAGTAGCTATACTTTGCTGGGCAATTGGGTGGCAATCGTTTCTGTTAGTACATGGTACTATATTCTTAATAGCGGGTTCAGTAGGGATTTGGCTGTTTTACGTACAGCACACATTTGAGGATTCTTATTTTGAAGAGGATAAAGATTGGGAATATGTGAAAGCGGCAGTGGAAGGAAGTTCATTTTATAAACTTCCAAAAATCTTGCAATTCTTAACTGGTAATATTGGATTCCATCATGTTCACCATTTAAGCCCAAGAGTACCTAACTATAAACTAGAAGAGGCACACAATAATACGCTTCCGTTAAAAAATGTACCAACAATTACTCTTGCTACAAGCTTACAATCACTACGTTTCCGTCTTTGGGATGAGAAAAGTAACAATTTTGTTAGCTTTAAAGATGTCAAAAATATAATTAAAAACAATGTTTCTGTTCGGATGAAATCTGAACTATAATTTAATCGTATATAAAAGACACCCCTTTAATCATTTTTGATTAAAGGGGTGTCTTTGTATAAATAATAGTTGTCTGATCCTGACAGGGAATTGCTATTTTACTTACTTTGTTGAATGAAAGCACAAATGACTATAACCGATTATTTCTCCCAAAGTTCGATTAGTCGGCCTTCAGGATCTTTAATCCAAATAAACTTTCCAAATTCACTCATTTCTTCTTTCTTTTCAAGAGGTACGCCAATTTTCTCAAGATGCTGAATAGTCTCACTTAGATTATGTACTTCAAAATTTAACATCACTTGCTGTTCTATCGGGAAATAATTGTCATTTTCGGTAAAGAAAGAAAAAATAGTTTCATTTCCTAATTGAGGCTTAATTATTGTCCCATTCCAATTTTCTATTTCAATTTTTAATACTTCGCTATACCATTTTTTTATAACATCCATATTTTTAGTTCTCCAAAATATTCCCCCGAAACCTTTTATCATCGTACATAACTCCTGTCTATTTCAAAAATTTTCAGTAATATATATTCAATATATCAAAACAGTAATAGTAAGGTAAATCATTCACTTATAAAAAGTAAAAAATCATAATTGCTAATATTGTAGCATTTACTGTTGAAACGATACAGATATTATCCTTTGTATAAAGAGTATAGCAACACTGACTCGTCTTCTAAAAAGTATAGGAAAATAAAGGAACGACAAAACAGGTGAAAATGATAAATGATAAATGATAAAAGACCGCACATGAGGTGAAATCCATGTGCGGTCTTTTATATAAGTAGGGTATTACATAGTCTCGCTAGTTTTAGTTTCACTATGAGTGTTAGTAGAAATTCTTTTCTTAACTTTAAAGTGATAGTAAGTGTAGCAAAAGATGATAAATGGTACAGTGCAATAGATTCCTAGTCTTTGATCTGGGATAAAGATAAGACTAATTAATATAATGCCATACAATCCAAAACCAAGAATTGGTACAAGAGGATAAAGTGGAGTTTTGAATTTTAAGTCTGCTAATTTTCCACCTTCGGCTAAATAATGTTTACGAAAAAAGAATTGAGAAACACAAATTGACATCCAAACAATGATTGTTATGACTCCAGAAATGGAAATTAACCATAAGTAAACTGTTTCAGCAGCTACAACGCTTGTCAAAAGAGAAAAAGCAGAAATAGCAATTGTCATAATTAAAGCGTTTAGAGGTATTCCTCGTGATGATAATTTCTTTAAAAAGGCTGGGGCCATTTCATTTTTTGATAATGACCAAAGCATGCGAGTTGCCGCGTATAGTCCAGAGTTTGCGACAGAAAGAACAGCAGTAAGAATAACAAAGTTCATAATATCAGCTGCATATGGAATACCGATATTATCAAAAACAGCAACAAATGGGCTCTTTGTTAATCCTGCTTCTTCCCAAGGAATTAAAGCAACGAGAACAAAAATTGCTAAGACGAAGAAAAACATTGTTCGCCATATAATATTTCTAATAGAACGAGGTAAAGTTTTTGCTGGATCTTCACTTTCACCTGCAGCGATTCCGACAAGTTCTGTACCTTGGAAGGAATAATTGACTGTAACCATTGTTAATAGGATAGCTGCAAGTCCATTTGGGAATAAACCACCATGATTTACGAAATTTGATAATAGCGGAGCTGGTTCGTCGCCTTTTAAATCAATAAAACCGAACATAGCGGCGCCACCAAGAATAATAAAAGCAATAATAGCAGATACTTTTATACTTGAAAACCAAAATTCTGTTTCTGCATAACTACGAGCAGATAGTGCGTTAATAGTGAATATTGTAACGCCAAATATTAAACACCAAACCCATACAGGAATATCAGGAAACCAGCGCTGCATTGTAATACCGGCAGTTGTAAATTCAAGACCGGTCGTATTCGCCCAGCTTAACCAATACAACCATCCGATTGTAAACCCAGTTGCAGGATTGATAAACTTAGTGGCATATTCCTGGAAAGAACCAGAAACAGGCATTGCTACAGCAAGCTCACCAAGACATAGCATAACGAGATACATTAATAATCCACCGGCCATAAAGGCAAGTACGGATCCACCAGGCCCAGCTTTACTTATAATAAAGCCAGATCCGTTAAATAACCCCGTTCCAATCACACCACCGAGAGCAATCATGAATAAGTGTCTACTTTTCATCGTACGTTTTAATTCATTGTTTGTATTGTTTACTTGCGCCATTGTTTTCCTCACTTTCGTAGTTGATAGAATAAAGTTTGCTGTTTTTCCGTATTATGGAATGTATTCCGTGATGTGAAATCTCGTTTTAATTTTCAGATAATTAAAAGGAAAAGTCAATATTTTTTTGATTACGCTTTCAAATTATTATCAGTGGCATATTTTTATTTTTAGAAAATTAAATAAATAGATTGATTTCATTTTGAATTTTTGTTAAATTGATAGATAATTGAGCGCACTAACATATTACAAGTCAAGTTGAGGTGAGTTATGGTACAGTCCATTGATCGAGCGATAAGTATTATAAAGTTATTAAATTCTACTAATGAAAAAGAGTATTGGGCCATTTCTGATATAGCGGACAGAACACATCTCCCAGTTAGTACAGTGCATAGATTACTTAACTCTCTAATCGAGCATGGGCTAGTTACGCAAATTTCAGAGACGAAACAGTACAAAATTGGACCAATGTGGATGGAAATAGGATTACGACAATTGGAGAAGGTAGACTACAGATCAGTCGCAAGAGAAGTTATGAAGCGATTGGCCTATGAAGTGGAAGAAAGTGTTTATTTGAACATTCCAAATGGAACACATTCTATTATCATTGAAAGAATTGATAGCCCTTTAAAAATTCGAGTTATTGATAACTTAGGGGAACAAATTCCTCTTTCTATTGGCGCAGCAAACAAAACGATGCTTGCCAATATGAAACAGAATGAAATGGAATATATTGTAGAACAGCTACTTTCTTCTGTACCAGAACAAAAGCAAATTCTTTTTAATCAAATCGAGCAGATAAGAAATGAAGGATATGCGGTCAGTTATGGTGAAAAAACAGAAGGGACAGCTTCAGTAGCTGCACCTATTATCGGATTTAATCATAAAGTAGTAGGAGCATTAAGTGTTGGGTTAATTAGTCATCGCATTAATGATGATCGACTATCTTTTCTTATTAGTAAGGTAAAACAAGCAGCTCAGGAAATATCAATAAAAATCGGCAGTACATCAGAACTATAATTTTGATAACTGCCGTCATTTTTTATTCATATACTGGAATTAATTTTCATAATGCGGAAAAATAGGGGGATTTATATGTCAAAGTGGCAATCAAAAGAACAATTGATTCAATTATTAAGCGGTCTGGTTGAAATTCCTAGTATTACAGGTACAGAAGCTGAAGTGATATTGCCAGACTTTGTTGTGGAACAATTATCTGATTTACAGTATTTTAAAGAAAACCCGCATCATTTGCAAAAAAATCCGACGGGGGACGGACGATATTTTGTTACAGCACTAGTAAAGAAAAGCGATAGTACGAAAAATACCGTAGTTCTAGTAAGTCACTTTGATGTTGTAGATGTACAAGATTACGGGGTGTGGAAAGAAGATGCATTTAATCCTAAAAAGTTAACATCTATGTTTTATGCTCATAAAGATGAACTTCCAGAACATGTACGTGAAGATATAGAACATGGAGATTGGCTGTTTGGTAGAGGAACAATGGACATGAAATGTGGTCTAGCTTTACAAATGGCGATGATTGAGCAAGCTTGTGAAGGAAGATTTGATGGGAATGTTCTTTTACTAGCTGTTCCAGATGAAGAAGTGAACTCGGTAGGGATGAGAGCTGCTGTTCCGAGATTGTTAGATTTAGCAAGAGAATATGACTTGGATTATAAAACGGTACTAAATTCAGAGCCTATGTTTTCAAGGCATCCTGGTGACCAAAAGAAATATATTTATACTGGTTCTATTGGTAAGGTGTTACCTGGTTTTCTTTGCTACGGAAAAGAGACACATGTAGGTGAACCTTTTGCAGGCTTAAATGGGAGTTATATGGCTTCATTAATAACAGCAGAATTAGAGTTGAATACAGACCTTTGTGATATTGTAGAAGGGGAAGCGAGTCCTCCGCCAACTAACTTACTTCAGAGGGATTTAAAGGAAGATTATTCTGTACAAATTCCGCATCGTGCAGTCACATTATTTAATTTGTTTTTATTAGAAAAATCAATGACAGATGTCGTTTCATTGCTGCGTCAAAAAGTAACGAAAGTAGCTGAGAAAATAGAAGAATCGTATGAAAAACATGCATATCGTTTTTCTAAATATAATCCGTTTATACCACCTAACCTCAAAGTAAATGTATTAACGTATGAAGAGCTTATCGCTTATGCAATTGAACAATATGGACAAAAGAAAATAGATGAAATTCAATCTAGCATTATTAAAAATAGAGAAGATAAAGATGATCGTGCGGTAACGATTGATTTAGTAGATAAACTAGCTATTTTATGTAAAGAAAAGGCGCCGATGATTGTACTTTTCTTTGCTCCGCCATATTATCCAGCTGTAAGTTCACGCAACAACCAGTTAATTAAAGAAGTAGTTGGAGAAATGGAAAAGTATGCACACTTCAATCATAATATTACATTTGAAAACCAAAACTATTTTGGAGGAATTTCAGATTTGAGCTATGTGGGCTTACAGAACCCATTAGATTCAATGAGTTCACTTGTAGACAATATGCCATTATGGGATAAAGGTTACTCGATTCCACTTCAGGAACTAGAAGAGTTTGACGTTCCAGTATTAAATATGGGACCGGTAGGAAAAGATGCACATCAATGGACAGAACGTCTAGATGTAAATTACGCATTTGAAATGCTATTAGACATGTTACCATTATGCATTGAAAAACTACTTATTTCTAATAAAATTGCACAATCATAGTAGGGAATAGGGAAGGGATAAAACTAGAAAATCAAAAGAAAATTTGAATGAAATTATTTTAAAATAATTAAAAGTAAAACGGACAAACTCAAGTATCTTTGAGTTTGTCCGTTTATCATTTAGTGAAAATGGGGTAGTATGTAGTCCACAATTTTCTAATTAAATTCATGTGAATTTATAGCTAACGTGATCTCTTTTATAATATTATTTTTTAGTTTGACCAGATAGTTCAACAGACTTTTGTGTACAACGTTGCATAGCTGAAATGATGGCTGTTCGTAAGCCTTTTTCCTCTAAAGTTGCTACAGCTTCTATCGTTGTTCCGCCAGGAGAACAAACCATGTCTTTTAATTCACCTGGATGTATTCCTGTTTCTAGTACCATTTTTGCAGAGCCTAACACAGCTTGAGCAGCGAATTTATATGCTTGATTTCTTGGCATACCATCTAGTACAGCAGCATCTGCCATCGCTTCTATAATCATATATACGTATGCTGGTGAAGAACCACTTACAGATGTTACAACATCCATTAATTTTTCACTTACAATCTCTGATTGACCAAAACTATTGAAAATGTTTAGCACATCTTCTAAATCTTTTTCTGTCACCATATCATTAGGACATAATGCAGACATTCCTTCTCCAACAAGAGCAGGGGTATTAGGCATTACTCGTACAACTTTTAACTTCTTATCAAAAGAATCCTCTGTACTTTTGATGCTTTTTCCAGCAGCGATCGTTACGATAATAACATCGTTTTTGATCTCTTCTTTAATTTCATTAATTACTGATGGGTATAAGTCTGGTTTAATTGATAAAATTAAAATATCAGCATTTTTAGCGACTTCATTGTTGTCAGTAGTTATAGTTAGTCCGTACTTTTCACTAGCATTTTCTAAATTCGTCGTGTTTAAATCTGAACAAATGATATTATTTGAAGACACTATATTTTTATTTAGCATCCCGCCAACTATGGCCATACCCATATTTCCGCATCCGATGAATCCAATTTGTTTATCCATAATAACTCAATCTTGCTCCTTTTATAATAAATTATATCAATTTGAAATTGTTATCTTAAAATAACAATAACATCTCCATGCAATATAAAGAAACATTCTAAGAGAATATATTCCTTTTTGCAATACCAAAAGATAAAAATCAATTATATTCGACATTCTGTAAATATATACACTATAATTTAAGGTTTTGTGTTTATGAATATGAGTTGCAGTTATATCAATTTGTATTTTTATTAATTTGGACAATAATTTCATACAAGTAACTTGTCGCTCTATTTATTTTATAAAATACCACTTGACACCAAATCGAACTATATCGCATAATATAAAAAAATTAGATTAAAAATCGTTGAAGGGAAATAGTACATATGTCTTCTTGCGAAAGAGAGTGGAATTCACCGGCTGAAAGATTCCTCGTATAGAATGTATCGAACCTATCCCTGAGTCTTAAATGAAAGTTTAGGCGTCCGCCTGCGTTATAGGCACCAAGTGGATATCTATGTATATCAATTAAGGTGGTACCGCGGAACAATGACCGTTTCGTCCTTTTTATTTTATTAAGGGCGAAGCGGTCATTTTTATTTTGCTCTTAAAATAGGCTAGGTGCAGCACTGATGAGTATAGAAATCGCTGCAAGCTGTATGAATAGAAGTGTAATGTATAAAAAACTTTGATTTTAGACTTGGGGGATATAAAAGTGAAAAAACAACGAATTGTTGTAAAGATTGGGAGCAGTTCTTTGGCAGATAGTCACGGAGGCATTTCTAAAGAACAACTTTCAGATCATGTTTCTGCATTGGCGCGATTGAAAGAGGAAGGGCATGAAGTTTTGTTAATTACATCTGGGGCCGTTGCTGCAGGTTTTTCTTCCCTAGGGTATCCTAGCAGACCTGTAACAATTAAAGGAAAACAGGCAGCTGCTGCTGTCGGACAAAGTTTGTTAATGCAGGCGTACACAGAGGAATTCCGTAAATATGGTATCGTTACTGCGCAACTATTGCTGACGAGAAGTGATTTTTCTAGAAAAGAACAATATAGTAACGCTTACGCTACTTTAGGAGAGTTACTAAACCGTTCTGCTTTTCCAATCATTAATGAAAATGATTCTATCTCTTTAGAGGAGCTAACGTTTGGTGATAATGATATGCTGTCAGCTTTAGTAAGCGGACTTGTTTCGGCTGATATGCTTATGATTTTTACGGATGTGAACGGTTTATATGACAAAAATCCTCAGAAAAATACGGATGCAAAAAAATATTATTTCCTTCCTGAAGTTACAAAAGAAATCGCTTCTCTTGCTGGAGATGCTGGCTCAAAACTTGGGACTGGCGGTATGAAATCAAAAATCGATGCTGCAAAGACAGCGCTCTCTCTTGGTGTGAGTGTATTTATCGGAACAGGACGTGGACAAGAGAAATTTGTAGATGTTTTGAAGGGTAAAGGTGATGGAACGTATGTCGGAAATGCCCCTCAAAAAGAAATGAAGATGAATAAGCAATGGATCGCTTTGCATTCGCTTGTTAGTGGACAAATTGAAGTAGACGCCGGAGCAGCTACAGCTATCATTCAGCATGGCAAGAGTCTTCTGCCGGCAGGTGTTACGAATGTGTCAGGCTTTTTCCGAGTAGGTGAAGTCGTGGAAGTAATTACGCAACAAGGGCGCGTGATTGGAAAAGGACAATGCACATATAGCGCAGAGGAACTAAGCGATGTAAAAGGTATGCAAAGCCAAGATATTCAAGCAAAAGGCGAAAGGCATAGTTATGAAGTCATCCATAGGGATTATTGGGTTTCATTTTAAGAATAGGGATCAAAAAAGGAGGAAATAAAAATGAATGAAGTGTTGGCAAAGGGAATGAAGGCGAAAGAAGTCGCTAGAGAACTTGTGCTTAAATCTACAAAGCAAAAAAACGAAGCACTTGCTGCAATTGCAAATCAATTAATAAGTGAAACAGCTTATATTTTAGAGGAAAACAAACGGGATATAGAAGAAGGTAAGGCAAAAGGATTTTCTGATTCACTCCTTGATCGTCTTATGCTAACTGAAAATCGTATTATTGATATGACAGAGGGGATTAAGCAGCTCATTGAATTACGTGATCCTGTTGGAGAATGTATAAGTGCATGGGAAAGGCCAAATGGATTATCTATTCAGGAGATGCGCGTACCACTTGGTGTTGTCGGGATGATTTACGAGGCAAGGCCAAATGTGACGGTGGATGCTGCTACAATTTGTTTGAAAACTGGAAACGCAGTCATATTACGTGGTAGTTCTTCTGCTATTCATTCTAATAAAGCGATCGTTGCCGTTATTCACAGGGCGCTCAAACAAACAAGCTTACCTCAAGAAAGCGTACAGCTTATAGAAGATACAACGCGAGATAGCGCAAAGCAGTTGTTTACAATGAATGATTATCTAGACGTTCTTATTCCAAGAGGTGGCAAACAATTAATCGATACTGTTGTGAGAGAAGCGTCTGTTCCAGTACTTGAAACAGGTGCGGGAAATTGTCATATTTTCATTGATGAAACAGCGAATATGCAAATGGCAATTGATATTATTATAAATGCAAAAACGCAGCGACCATCTGTATGTAATGCGATTGAAACGATTGTACTTCATGAGAAGTGGGCACAGCAATATGGTAGCGAGTTGTTTTCTTCTTTGAAGGAAAGAGGCGTGGAGCTACGTGGTGATCAAAAAGCATTGGCAATGGATTCTTCAATTGTACTTGCTTCAGAAGAAGACTGGGGGACAGAATTTTTATCTCTCACGCTGGCAGTGAAAGTAGCTTCTTCTATAGAAGAAGCGATTCATCACATAAATACGTATGGATCTATGCATTCTGAAGCGATTATTTCAGAAAACGAGGAAAACGTCAGCAAATTTTTCATAGCTGTTGATGCTGCAGCGCTGTATCATAATGCATCAACTCGTTTTACTGATGGATCTGAATTCGGATTTGGAGCAGAAATTGGCATCAGTACACAAAAGCTACACGTAAGAGGACCAATGGGGCTTCCAGCATTAACTTCCGCAAAATATGTGATTCGTGGAAATGGACAAATTCGAAAATAAAAATAAAAGACACTCAATTAGGTTGGGTGTCTTTTATTTTAAAATTATTTACCATACAAATAACCCAACAAGCATAGCGCTTAATAAGGAAACAGCCATTCCGCTCACAAGAAGCTTCCAAACATTTTTCCCGATGACTGATGATTTTTCGCTGCCAAATAATGAATTGTAAGTTCCATAAATCATACCTACTGTACTAAAGTTAGCAAAAGAAGCTAAAAATGTTGTTGCAACCGCAATCGTATGCGGTTGTAAAGACTTTAAGTTTGATTTTAAATCCATCATTGCAACAAATTCATTCGTCGTTATTTTGATCCCCATTAGTTCAGCTACATACATAGCATCACTGCCTGATAAACCGAGTAAAAATGCAAATGGACTAAAGATAATGGAGAAGATTTTTTGAATTGTTAAGCCTGTTACAAAAAAACTTAAAATCCCGTTTAAACATGCTGTTAAAGCTACATAACCAATTACCATAGCTAAAATAACGATAACCATATTCATCCCGACTAACATACTGTTTGAAATAGTAGAAAAGAAATCCTTTTTTTCATGTTTTGAAGGTGTATATACCAAATCATCTTCTTTCGTCACTTCGACAGGATTTAAAACATTGGCTAAAATTAATGCATTAATACAGTTTAAAGGAATGGCACTGAAAATATATGTTGCCGGCACCATAGATAAATAAGCACCGAGAATGGATCCGCTGACGCTACTCATACTCATAATTCCAAAAGTCAACAAACGATTTTCTTTTAACACAGATAATTGATCACGAACAACCGCAAGTGCTTCCGTATTTCCTAAAAACATCATTTGAATGGAAAAGAAGCTTTCTAGCTTTGGTAAACGAGAAATCTTTGAAATAATTGCACCTACTTTATCAATAATCCAAGTTAAGATTCCGAAATAAGATAGAATATCGAAAAAAGTAATAACAAAGATGATAGGAAGTAATGCACTAAAGAAGAAATCAATGTGTGGACTGTCCATAGCTGAAGGAAATGCAAATCGAATACCTTCATTCGCACATGATAGTAGCCAACTGAAAAATGACGCAATTTTATTAATGATAATACTGCCTAATTTTGTGCCTAACATAAACCACGTAATAAAAAGCTCCAATATGATGAGAATAACGATTGGTCTCCATTTTATTTGTTTTTTATTAGGCGAACATAGGAAAACGATTAAGATTACAATGAAAATCCCTAACATATTCAATATGAAATGCATGTCAACAACTCCTTGAGGCTTATTATTTGTATATAAAAAAGCCTCTATTCTTCCAAATTTGGATTATGATCAGAAGTTATGAAGAATATAAATTATGTTTGGGATCCATGTATTTTAATTTGCTTTATTTTAAGCAATCGCAGTAATTATAAAACAATTAGCTATTTTCAATTGTTTTGTTGCATGTTAAACGTAAGCAAATTTAAACATCGCTTATAAATAAGAACGATGAGTTGGCCATGAACCTTGAAGTTTCCGAAGCTGTATAATTTGTCCTGTATGATAAGCATCGTGTAAAAGAATATTCATATATTGTTGCCAAATTGGTAGAGAAGGCTTTGGTTGATCTAGTTCTGCTTCTTGAAAAGATGTTAATGAAGATTGTAAGGCATCATGTACTTGAAGCGTTCGTTTCACTGTTTGCTGCCAAGCGTCATCATCATTAGGTCCACCTTGGATAAACGTCTCATCATTATTTTGTGGAGCAACAAATGTGTCATCTTCATGTAAGCGGGAAAGTAGGCGCTCTTTAAAGATTAATAAATGGTTCACATTTTCCCAAATCGTATTACTGGCAGCACCTTCTGGTTGCCAACATGCTTGTTCAGCGGTAAGATTCTTTAAAGCTTCTGATATTGGTGGGTACCATTCTTCTTCGTAAAAAACTTGTTGGACTCCATTTTGCAACATTTCTTTTCTTCCCATTCGTATAGCCTCCTGTTTATTTTTCTTAATAAAATCAATTCTCTTTTCTCTTTAATAAACCTTCTCTATAGCTGAACAAGAGAAGGAAATGCAACGTATAACAGAGCCATTAAAAAACTTCATTTTTAATAATCAAGGTTTTAATTGAGTCAGAATGAAAAAGAGTATAAACCTTTTTCTATTTGCTCATTGATTAAAGCATTTTTTAAAGTCGCAATATAGTTCTAAAAATATAGAAGGATAAATTCGATAAAAATAGAATTTAATATATAACAAACAAGGAGGGGATGGAATGGAAGTCTTTCACGTAACGAGTAGAAAGAGGGAGACATACAACGTTCAAATGAGATATTCGATACTTTTCGAATGCGCGCTTGGCATTGCAGCGATTACTCATAAAAGGTTAATTGATACACTTGAAAAGTCTCAAAGTGAATGGGAAGAGATTAAACAATCATTAACAAAAGAGATGAGAGAGCAATTACAGTTTGTAGAAGAACATAATACGTGGAAAGCGTTGCTTCAGTTGTTGTATGAAGAGGATTTTCAGGATTTATCGCAGTTTCATGCTAAAATCGATTGGCTTTCAGAAGAAGATTTCAAGTATATATGTTTACCGTTTTTAGGAGAGAAGTACCAAGAAAAAAGAACTTTAGCGGCAAGTGGAAACGTAACTGCAATACATGAACTAATGAAACTGACACAAGAACATCAGTTTTTCTCTACTTATATTCGTTTTATATGTGATGTTGATGTACAAGTGCTGAAAGCCCATTTAATCGCTGTTATGACAGGTTGGTATGAGAGCGTTATTAAGAAAGAGGAAGAAGAAATACTTGCTATATTCAAACGCGACTATGAAGCAAAGAATGAAATGAATAAAAAAATGAAACCGGAAGAGTTTGTCGAGTGGGCCACTGGTGGAGTGAACTATATGCCAGAGCCAAGTGTTCATCACGTACTTCTTATTCCGCAAGTGACGTATAGACCGTGGAATATTGAAGCAGATATTGAAGATACGAAAGTGCTTCATTATCCAGTTGCGAATGAAAGCATTCATCCTGAAGATCCGTTTGAACCAAATTATTTTTTAGTTCAAAAGCATAAAGCACTTGGGGATGAAGCAAGATTACGCATTGTAAAAATGTTGTTTGAAAAAGAACGTACATTGCAGGAAATTACAGAAAGATTGCAACTTGGTAAATCGACAGTACATCATCATTTGAAACTTTTACGTGCAGCGAAGTTAGTGGATATACATGACGGGAAATATGTATTAAGAAAGAAAGCAGTACAGTCGTTAGCGAAAGAATTAGATGCGTTTTTAAATAGATAATATGCAACAAGAATGTACATAAAGGGAGGAATTTAAGAGAAAAGTTGGTGTATGAAATTGAAAAATGTATTGAGAAATCGTTGGTTCTTTTTTATGTGGATTGGTAGTGCAATCTCAGAATTAGGAGGGGGTTTCGGAACGTTATGTAATTCAATTCTAGTATATGAGTTAACAGAATCGGAAATGGCTTTAAGTAGTATGTGGCTATTATATTTCATCCCATCACTCATACTGCAATTATTAAGTGGCCCATTTATTGATAAATGGAGTCGGAAGTGGATTATGATTTTTTCACAATGGATACGAGCGTCCGTATTCTTATTACCTTTGGTGATGCTAGTTTCAGGTAGTATAGAAGTTTGGCACATTTATGTTGTTCAAATAGTAGTGGGACTTATTACACCGCTTTATACACCTGCAAGTCAAGCAATTACACCGAGCATTGTAAGGAAAGAACAACTTCAAGATGCAAATGCGTACATTGATGGAATGACTCGCCTTATGATGTTTCTTGCGCCGGTATTAGGCGGAGTAGTCATTCATTTAATTGGAACAGAACTTACATTAGCTTTCGTATGCATGTGTCTATTTGTTAGTGGCACTTTCTTACTTTATATAAAAGAAAATAGAACAACACAACCCATTCGGAAAACGTGGCTAGAACAATTTCTTCACGGTTTTACATATTTTTTCACAAAACCAATTATCGTTTGGCTCTGTATATTTTTGACTTTCGTGCAATTTGGAGTAGGGGTAACGATGGTTACAAATCTTCCCTATATAAAAGTCGAGTTGTCCGCTGGATACGCGGAGTTTGGTTATTTTATGGCCGGATTCCCACTTGGCTATGTAGTTGGATCCATACTAGTTGGTAAAGTAATATATAAAAGCCGGCGTGTACTTATGCTTGGAGGATTGTTTATAGGGGGACTCACATACATTTCTTTAGGGTTTAATCATAGTATTGTTATAGCGATAATAATTGAAGTAATAGCAGGTGTTTGTATTGCATTTTTCAATGTTCATAACACAACGATATGCCAACAATCAGTCCCGAACAATATGATAGGACAAGTATTTTCAGTGCGATTATTTTTCATACGATCCGCTATGCCGTTAGGTGTGTTATTAGGAGGAATATTGAGTGAGGTGTGGGGAGTTAGAGCACTATACTTTATTATCAGTTCAATAATATGTGTTACTTCTTTAATAGGAATATTACTTCCGTATTTCAAATTTTTAAATGAGGCAATTGAAGAGAAATCAGCATGATTCAAAAAATTTAAACTTTATAATTGAAAATAATTATCATAATCAACTATAATAGAAGAATACTAGTATTCGTATTACAAAGAGGGAGTGGGATATATGTTTATTGAAACGAAAACATTTACAGTAAAAGAAGGTACATCAAATATAGTTGTAGAACGTTTTACTGGAGAAGGTATTATTGAAAAATTTGAAGGCTTTATCGATTTAAGTGTTCTTGTGAAAAAAGTAAGACGCGGCGACGAAGAAGTAGTCGTTATGATTCGCTGGGAATCTGAAGAGGCTTGGAAAAACTGGGAAACTAGTGAAGAACACTTAGCTGGACATAGAGCAAGCCGTGGTAAACCAAAACCAGATCATATTATTAATGTGGATCATGCGGTTTATTATGTGAAATCATCGAAAGCGGCTTATCAGCAGTCGTAATATATATGTAAAGGTAGAGGATATTTGTTTATTAATAAACAAATATCCTCTTTTTTGATTTATAGTAAAATATGGATGTGATATATGTTTATTTGTTTAGTTATAAATGGAGGTAAATGAAGTGAAAAGAATATTAATAATGGCAGCTTTAGTAACGACATTATTATCAGCGTGTAGTAATAATAATGTGAAAGAAGAAGTATCTAAGAATGAGGAAGAAAAACGTGAAAGCAGTGCAAAAATAGTAGAGCAGAAGGAGTATATCGTTATTGATAAGAATTATTATGAAATATTTCTAAAAGATGCTAGCTCAAATAAAGAAGATAGTGTGAAAGTAAGTTTAAATGATTTAAATCCAACAAAATGGAAGGCACCTGTAAGAAACGGTATCCCAGATATAGGTGATCATATCTCTTTGGAAAAAGAGGAGGGCAAATACACACCTACATTAGTAAAAGATCTTGTTGGTGAAATAAAGTATGATGGTACAATTAAATATAAAATTTTAGAAGCAACTAATAAATCAGTAAAGTGGTTACCGCTAAATAAAGAGAACGATGGAGGGGTTGTTCCACCAGAGATGGTAAAAATAGTGAACGCTTCGAAAATAAAAGCTGGAGACATTGTAACCATTCAAGATAAAACAAAAAGCAGTAAAGACGCAATTGTATATGAACTGACAATTGTTGAATAAGTATGTAGAAGATTAAAGGGATAAGAGAAGTAATATATATAGGTAACGAATAACTCTATAATAATGTGTTTGGAGGTTACAAATGTTAGAAGCACAAATATTTATTAAACATGAACAACATAAAAAATTAGTGAAAACAATAGTAGCTGAAATCTTATCTATAGATAAGATAACTGGATGTATGCTCATCGGATCTGTCGCAAGAGGTGACGCATATCCTGATTCGGATTTAGATTTCTATATTCTTTTAGAAGACGGACAAAAGAAGAAATTTCATTCTGAAACGAGAGAAGATATTTTAGTTGAATATAAGAGTGCGGATTTTAATCTAATACAAGTAAACTTTAAAAACAATCCGATGGAACTATACTCATTTTTAGAAGGGGAAATTTTGTTTGATAAGAGCGGTGAGTTGAAAAAGTTAAAGGAAATAGCTACATATGAATTTGAAAACTATCGTGTTTCTAACGACAAAGTGAAAGGCATTTCTCATTGGTTGCATAGTTCGTTAATTAAAATTCAATCTGCTTTGAAAGCAAATGATGAGTTAAAGGCTTCATACATAGTTCATACGTCAACTTGGACATTGTTAGAAGGGATATGGGCTGTTAATAATAAGCCAGTACCTCCAGCTGGGTCTGTTTTAAGGTATATTCAAACGTTGCCGAATAAGCCAATTCATTTAGATGAGTTACTTAATAAACTATTTTTAGGAAATACAACAGAGCGCATCCCTTCAGCAAATTTCCTGATTGAGTGGGTTTTACACAATATGACAACTAAATAATGAGGCTATTTTATATAGGTAAATTAATATTTCACGTCGAACGGTTGATGTAATTACAGTCATAAAAAACGTTCTAGGCTATGAAGAAAAGTATTAGACTATAAAGCATAGTCTTAGACGGAACGCTTGAATATCTTACCTTACATATTTAAGTGTTATGAAAATGAGTCTACATACCCTCTGATTAAAAGGAGATGAGTGAATGAAGTTAAATCATTTGAATTTATGTGTAGATGATTTATCAGAAGCGAGACATTTCTTTGAAACATTTTTTGATTTTCAATTTTTGGAGCAAAAGGGAAAGGCACTAGTAGTGATGAGTGACGAAAGTGGATTTATACTTGTGCTGAGCGATCCAAAAGCATTTAAGGGGAATAAGGAAGTTACGTATCCAGAAGCTTTTCATATTGGTTTTTTAGTGGATACTTCAAATGAAGTTGATCAAGCATATAATCGTTTAGTAGCTGGCGGCATTGAAATAGACAAGGAACCGTATGGGATGAGAGGTAGTAGTTATGGTTTTTATTTTTCAATGTTTAATGGGTTATTAATTGAAGTGTCTTGTCTTGACTATAAAGATGGTAAGAAAGCTCGATAGCAATCAATAAGAGAAATTGAATAGTGCAGTACAGTGATATAAATAGGAGGTTACCGCTATGACATCTGTATTTAAAGATATGGCGTTCCAGCTGAGAACGGAACGACTCGACCTGAATATGTGGGAGGAATCCGATGCAGTCTGGCTTAGAGAACTAATTGGTGAACGTGGAGTGGAAATGCCAACCGTTGAATCTGTTCGTAACGATCTTATTGAGAAGCGCAAGAAAGCAGCTGAAAATGGTATTTCTCTTCTCACTATTCGTAGACGAGACGAAGGCGATTTCATCGGTTACTGTGGCTTAATTATCGGTCGTTCTACGCTTGAAGAGCCGGAGATTGCATACGAGTTGTTCCGCAGTGCTCATCGCATGGGATATGCGACAGAGGCAGCATCAGCGGTGCTAGAGGCTGCGATTGCTACGGGACGCCAAAGACTTTGGTCAACTGTAGGTGCTTGGAATACTGCATCTTTCCGGGTATTAGAGAAGATAGGATTTAAGCGGCATCACAGTACGTTTGGTGAACGCGGTGAGATTGTTTGGAATGTACGCGATCTGTAGAGACCTGACCAAATTTGAAATAATAAGAAATGTAAAAGAAAGCCCATATGTTACATATGGGCTTTTCCTTATTATAGTAAATATTGATTTTGTATTTATTTAAGTGTAATAGTCTATCTATTACCTTAGTTTTTTACATCATCATATAATTCCAGCGCCTCTTTCACATTCAATCCATTCTTCACAATACCATGAATCGCTTGAATCATCGCAGCAGGATGTTCAGATTGCCATATGTTTCGGCCCATATCTACCCCGATTGCGCCTTCTTGCAGTGCGTTGTACGTAATGTTTAATGCGTCTTCAATGGAATCTAGTTTTGGTCCACCAGCGATTACGACTGGGGCAGGGCAAGTGCTTGTGATTTTTTCGAATCCTTCGCAGTAGTACGTTTTAATAATGTCAGCACCCATTTCAACGCATACACGGGAAGCGAGTGCAAGAAAGCGCGCTTCTCGTTTTTGTAGTTCTTTTGCAACTGCGGTAATGCCGAGTACTGGCAGACCATAATTGTGAGCTTCTGAAACTACATTTGCGAGATTTGTAACTGTTTGTGTTTCATAGTCTGATCCCACGAAAACAGAAACGCCGACGCCAATTGCATTTTGTTTCACTGCTTCTTTTACAGGGGTAACAATTGTTTCATTCGCTAAATCTTTACCGACGACAGTCGCGCCGCCTGATACACGCATAACCATCGGTGTGCGGCAGTTTTCAGGAATACAGGAGCTAAGTACACCTCGCGTTAAAAAGAGGGAATCTGTATAAGGAAGTAAGTTTTTGACGGTCTCAAGTGGCTGTTCAAGCCCGTGAATTGGTCCTAAAAAGTAGCCGTGATCTATCGCTAACATAACCGCTCTGCCATCAGGTAAAATAGTATTTAATCGATTTTTAAATCCCCAAGTCATTTGAAATCACTCCTTCGTTAATGTTGGATTTTCCGTTTGAACCGTATCTTTATTTGGTAAATGTGGTGACTTTATAAAAACAGCTTTAAAAGGTTTGTCAGAATGGTTAATCAGATAGTGAGATTCATGAGGGCGAACTTGCAGGACATCACCCTGTTTAATCGGAACTCTTTCGTTATTTACATAGAAATCTATTTCACCTTCTAATGCATAAAAGACTTCTTCGCACGTCGTATGATAGTGATTTTGAAACTCTTGCCCAGGCTGAATAACAACAAGGCCAAGATCAATATTCGGCCCTTGTATTAAATATTTCGGCCCGTTATCACCGAAGCGATAGGAGAAATCATTTTCATTCGCTTTTAACATATAGTTCACTCCTTTATGTAATGTGTTACAGTGCACCAGGTGCAATCCACATATGAGTAGTAAGTCCTTTATCAGCTAAAGCGAGCTGACTGTCATACACAGTTTTCCATGTTTCATAGAACTCCTTATATAATTCGTGATTTTCAGTAATTGGCTCGAATGTGTGCTCCCACTGTATAAACTGTTCAGCGGTTTCTTCCATTGAATTATATATTCCAGCACCAACTCCAGCAGCAATCGCAGTTCCTAAAGCAGCTGCTTCTTTCACAACTGGTACTTTTACAGGGATACCGAGTACGTCTGATAGAATTTGTGGCCATAGTTTCCCTTTAGCGGCACCCCCAGCAAAAACGACTTCAGAAGGGAATGTCCCTGTGAGATTTTCTATTAATTTTAAGTTGCCAAGTGTAACAAAGGCGGCATTTTCTTCAATAGCACGGAACAGTTCTTTTTTTCCACATTTGTCAGCGTCTAAACTTAAATTTAAAAAGGAAGGTGCGGCATGACGCCAAGAAATGTAGTTCATTACGTTTGAAAAAGTAGGGATAATGCCATATGAGCCGACAGGTACATCATTCGCTTGTTCTTCTAATAATTCATAAGCATCTACACCAAGTTTGTCAGCAAGTTTCTTTTCCTCTTGGCAAAAAGCGTCTCTAAACCAGCGCATAACAAGTCCTGGGAAAAAGGCAATCGTTTCATATTGCCATAGGTTCGGAACGACGTGACAATTTACCCGAATCGCAACATGTGGATCTGGTATCGGCTCTGTAACATTCATCTCTTGTTGCCAAAAACTACCTCCGCATATTAATGTTTGATTAGGCTTCACGACTCCCGTTCCGAGTGATGCCATTTGAGCATCTCCGCCCCCGGCGACGATAGGGATTCCTTCATGTAATCCGGTTAATACTGCACAATCTTTTGTAACATTACCAATCACAGTGCCAGCTTCATTTACTTTTGGAGAAAAAGGCAATATGATATCGCATTCTTTAGCGATATCGTTATCCCACACTCTATTTTGTAAATCAAAAATACCAGACGTGCATCCGTTTGAGGCATCGATTTGCAGTACACCGCTTAATTTATATAAAATCCAATCGTTTAACATTGTAAAAGAGTGAATATTATTATAGACGTCTGGTTGATGTTTTTTAATCCAAAGTAGGCGAGGTAAAGCACCTAATGAAAAAGTTTGACCAGATTTTGTATATAAATCTTCTTCGAGATGTGTCCGGATTTCTTTTAGTTCACTAACCTCGGCAGATGCGCGTCCATCAACATTTGCACAAGCCCATATTTCTTGCCCATCTTGATCGTATAAAACAAATCCTTCTCGCATACTTGTCGCGCTAATAGCAAGAATAGAAGAGGCAGGAGTATTACTTTTTTGTAGAACTTCTTTCGTGCACTGTTGTACAAGCTGCCAGTTTTCTATTACATCAAAATTCATAGAACCTGGGTAACGAGGGTCAGATTTATGAATCCATTCTTTTTGACTTACTGCAATTTGATTACCATGTAAATCAAAAAGAACTGCTCGAATGCTTCCTGTACCAGCATCGAAAGCTAATAAAGTAGACATTAAGAATCACCGTCCTTTCGTAATAAAGAGATCGCAGTATCTTCATCGGTAATTAATGTATGAATAAATTTCCCTTTTAAAGCCCCATAAATGGCGTTTATCTTTTGAATGCCTCCAGCGACACCAACGACATGTTTCATTTTACGCAGAATAGAGAGTGGTGTGCCGATTAGGCGATTGTGATGCGGAAGCTTTAATAAATCACCATTTGTATTATAAAACTGTCCTAAAATATCGCCCGCCCCGTTTTGACTACGAATATATGTCATTTCCCGTAACGTTAATTTTTCTTCTTTTACAATAGTTGCATCTTGAGATAGTCCTCCAATACCGACAACAGCCGTATGGGCAAGTGAAGCGACATGAAGCATATCTTTTACACTCGGTTCTGATAGAATACTTTGTGCCATTTCGGTTGTAGACGCTAGAAACGGCGTAGGAATAATGTGAAGATCGCCTTGCATGTAGTGTAAATAGTTTTGTTTTCTAGGGAGATAGTGATTTACTCCACCTGTTAGCGTTACGATTGAAAGGTTAATAGAGCTTTCAAAATGAATGTTTTCTAGCATTTTGCTAATTGTTTCGCCCCAGCCTATGCCGAGTAGATCGCCTTGTTGGAGCTGAGTTTCTAAATACTGTGCAGCAGCTTTGCCGAGGGAAGTAGCATAATTGTCTATTGGAGTAGGGATAATGAATGCATCTTTTAAGTGGAATTTTTTTATTAAGTCACGTTCAATGCTCAAACAGTGTAAACCAGTCCCTTTTACATGAAATGTAACGATGCCTTCACTTCGCGCCTTATCTAATAACCGGACGACTTTATTTCTTGAAATATGAAGAAGTGAAGCGATCTCCTGTTGTGTTAATTGGTCTTTATAATAGTACCAAGCTACTTTTGTTAATAAATTCTCTTCAAAGTTCAGCTGTGTCATACTCTTCATCCCTTTCAACAATTGACCACTGCTTAAACATATGTGCTGTATATTTTGTTTATTCCAGTTGAAACGATTAATAATGCCTAGAAAAAAGTGTTCTAGATATAAAAAAAGGAATATACAATGCTACAAAACAAGTAGAACAAATAATCATTTTCTCAAAAAATGTTCTGGATAAAGTGAAACTTTAATCAGTGGGGATTTTGTTCATCCCCCACTGATTATTAGTTGAACCAATCGGGCATTTACTGGCAGTTTATCTCCCACCAAACTTCTTTGCTCCAGCTGAATTTTTAGGTGGGAGCTTTACTGCCAGTTAATGCGGGATAAAGGCAGGTGACATCATGTGGAGAACGCACCTTTATTACAAGTGAAAAAAATGAGTAAGGCGTTTTCAAATCAACTTGTATTAAAAGAAGTGAACATTCAAGTAGAGCGCGGAGATATATATGCTTTAGTTGGAGGGAATGGTGCCGGGAAATCAACATTAACGAAAATATTAACGGGGTTATATTCGTATGATGATGGAGAAATGTATGTAAAAGGAACGAAGCAACAGTTTTCAAATCCGTCAGAAGCACACCGAAAAGGTATTTATTTAATACCGCAAGAACCGCTCATTTTTCCCCATATGACTATTGAAGAAAATATATGTATCGGGTTAAAAGAAAAGAAAAAGAAATTAAGAGTACAGATTCAGCAATTGATTAGCATCCTAGGATGGGGTATTGACCTTAATGAACTAGGAGGATCATTATCGATTGCGCAGCAACAGTTAGTAGAAATCGTTAGAGGATTAATAAGAGAAGCCGAGATTCTTATTCTAGATGAGCCAACATCGACATTAACAACTCACGAAATAAAGAGTCTTTTTGTGTTGATGAAAAGATTACAAGAAAAAGGAATTGGGATGATTTATATTACGCATCGCTTTCCAGAAATCTTTGAAATTGCCAACAAAGTAGCCATATTACGTGATGGAATGATTGTAAGCCAAGGTAATGTATGTGACTATACATATGACATGCTAATGGGGGGATTATTACCAAAAGGGTATAAACAAGAAGAGAAAAGAGATATAGTGCAAGAGACAAAAGGAACGAAGAAAATATTAGAAGTAATTGATGTAACGAGCCACGCATTCGAAAATATATCATTCACTGTACATGCGGGTGAGATTGTAGGTATTGCTGGCATTATAGGATCAGGTAGAACTGAATTAGCAGAAGTGATTCTTGGATTGAAAACTATAAAATCAGGTTCTATTTTATTAGAAGGAAAATCAATTGATATATGCTCTTTACATAAAAGGCTACGTGAAGGGCTAGTTTACGTGCCAGAGGATAGAGCGAGGAATGGAATTTTCTCAATTGCTTCTGTTAAAGAAAATATTGCAGCAGCAAGTTTACAGCAAAATAATCGCTTTTTTATAAATCAAGAAAAAGAAAGCGCTTTAGTTAATTCGTTTATAGAACAGTTCCGAATTATTGCACCGAATATGAATGAAGAACTCGCATCTTTATCGGGAGGGAATCAGCAAAAAGTCGTGCTTGCAAAATATCTTGCGTGTAATCCGAAAATTATTATTCTTGATGAACCGACTCGCGGAATTGATGCGAAAGCAAGGCTTGAAGTGTATGAGACGATAGAAAAAATGAAGAGGGAAGGACTCGCAATAATATTAATCTCTTCAGATGTTGAGGAAATTGTTCAATTGGCAAATCGTGTATATGTAATGCGAAACGGAAAATTTATTTCTCATTTGGAAAAAGGACAAATGAGTGTAGATGAAGTTACACGCCTTGCATACGGAGGTGTAACGGAATGAAACGTATGTTAAAAATGCATGAAACGTCTATCATACTGTTACTACTAATTTATATAGCTATTGTCGGAATGATAAACCCTAGTTTTATTCAATTTAACTCGTTATCTTTAATGATGAAATCAAGTGTTATTTTAGTCGTGCTAGCAATTGGTCAATCTTTCGTCTTATTTACGAAAAATATAGACGTATCAGTTGGCTCGATGATGGGGTTAAGTGCAGCAGTTTGCGGGATGATGTTAACGAATGGGTATAGTGCATCCATGTCTATATTTGCTGCTATTACACTTGGCGCCATTATCGGTTTCGTAAATGGTATTGGAGTTGCGAAGTTTCGAGTACCAGCTATTATTATGACATTAGGCATGTTAGGAATTATTAGAGGTGCGATGTTAATTTTCACAGGCGGGAAGTGGATTGAAGATATTCCAAACGATTTTAAGCAGCTGTCATCTATCGTCATTCTTGGCTTGCCGATAACTGTATGGTTTGTTCTTATTATTTTACTACTACTATATTTCTTTTTAATGAAAGTACCATACGGAAGATATTTCTATGCAGTAGGTGATAATGAAGATGGTGCGAGACTTATTGGGATACCAGTAAATAAGGTGAAGATATATGCGTTTATTATATCGGGCATAAGTGCTGCACTCGCTGGTTGTATATTTGTTATGAATATTGGGTTCGTTCCGAATCAAACAGGCACCGGAATAGAACTACAGGTTATCGCAGCTGCTGTACTAGGGGGAATTCATTTAAAAGGAGGAACGGGTTCTATATTTGGAGCTGCATTAGGAGCGTTATTTTTAGAGGCGATAAGTAGTTCACTCGTCTTTTTAAAAATACCAGCATTTTGGAATAATGCTATTTCAGGTTTTTTACTACTACTTATTATCATATTGGATAGTGTAATGAAAAAGTGGAAAGCAGAAAGGAGAATGAATCTATGAAGTATTTTTACAGATGGGAAGGTGTTCTAATCGTATTACTTCTAGTAGAATTCATTTTCTTTAGTTTTATAAATAGTGATTTCTTAAACGTTAGTAATCTCCTTTTTAGTACAAATGATTTTCTGTTTATAGCAATCGCAGCAATTTCAATGACTTTCGTTATTGTAACAGGAGGAATTGACGTATCGGTTGGCTCAATAATGGGGCTAACTTCGATTTTGATCGGTGTACTTTGGATGAACGGGATACCTATTTTGTTTGCTGTTATACTTGCTCTTATATTCAGTTGTTTAGCAGGCGGTTTAAACGGACTCATTATAAAAATGACGGATGTAGAACCACTCGTCGTTACACTCGGAACGATGTTTTTATACGGCGGGATTGCACTCGTCATTTCAGGAGGGGCAGGCGCTTCCGGATACGAAGGGATAAGTGGTTTACCTGGGGATTTTGTACAACTGGCAAATGGTAGTTTTATAGGAATACCTAATTTATTATGGCTACTTATCGTATTAACAATGCTATTTACTACATTGTTTCACCGAACAATATATGGGCGCCACGTAAAATTAACGGGGGCGAATGAAAATGCAGCGAAATATACCGGGATTAAAACGAAGAAAGTAGTGATTATCGCTTATATACTTTCTGGGTTAGGAGGTGGATTAGGGGGAACGTTCTTAACTGCCTATTTCGGTTCCGCACGTGCTGATATTGGAAGTGAAACAATTTTACCAATCATTACAGCAGTCGTATTAGGCGGGACACTTATTACAGGGGGAAAAGGAAGCATTATCGGTACTGTACTGGCGAGTATTTTTATTGGGCTCATGCAGTATGGCTTGCAAATGACGGGTTTAACAAATGAACAATCCAACGTAGTAATTGGTATTATTCTTATTCTTTCAGTTATTATGAGACATTTCAAATTACATCAATTCACACTGGGGAAAAGAAAGAACTTGCATAAGGGGGAAATGTCATGAAGAGAAAACTAGGGATTGTATTCATTGTATGCATTTGTTTAATCGGTTTAATCGCTTGTTCTAGTCAAACGGCAGATAAGAAAAAAGCGGATGATGTGAAATTTGCATTCATTCCGAAACTAACTGGAGTTGGCTTCTTTACATCGGGTGGTGAAGGGGCAAAAGAGATGGGAGATAAACTAGGCGTACAAGTGAAATATGATGGACCGTCTGAAGCAAGCGTATCAGGGCAGGTAAAATATATAAACAATTTTATTAACCAAAACTATGATGCACTTATGGTCTCTTCTACTTCAGTAGATGGTTTATCCCAATCACTGCAACGTGCTAAGAAAAAAGGGATGACTGTTTTAACATGGGATTCTGATGTGAATCCGAAAGACCGTTCCTTTTATATAAGCCAAGGAACACCAGACCAACTTGCTAACTTATTAATTGAAATGACTTCCAAACAAATTGGAGATAAAGGAAAAGTAGCCTTCTTTTATTCAAGTCCAACAGTAACGGATCAAAACCAATGGGTAACGAAAGCGAAAGAAATTATTAAAAAGAAATATCCGAACTGGGAAATTGTAACGACGCAGTATGGTGAAAATAATGCGCAAAAGTCTTTGTCAGTAGGGGAGAACATTTTAAAAACGTATCCAGATATTAATGCAGTCATTTGCCCAGATGCAACGGCACTTCCGGCAATGGCACAAGCAACTGAAAACTTGAAAATGGATAAAAAAGTCGTTGTAACTGGTTTCTCTACACCAAACGTTATGCGTGATTATGTCAAACGAGGAACAGTACAACAATTCGGATTATGGGATGTAAAACAACAAGGGGCACTCGCAACGTATGTAGCAAATGAAATTGTAGTAAAAGGGAAGAAGTTAAAAGTAGGAGATAGCTTTGAAGTAAAAGGAATCGGAAAAGTGAAGGTAGAGCCAAACTCCATTCAAGGATATGATTATGAGGCAGAAGGGAATGGAATTATCGTGTTACCAGAAAGAGTTGTATTTACGAAAGATAATATTGATAAGTATAATTTTTAGTAGACAAATAAAAACGTCCGAATATATCGGACGTTTTTTATTTCTGCATTAATTATGAACAGTTTCTTTTTCGTTTAATCCAAGCGTACGACCAGTCGAAGTGTGAAGGTCTTGGAACAATCTTGGATTTTCTGTTAGTGAAATGCCGTAAGAAGGAATCATTTCTTTAATCTTTTCTTCCCATTCTACCATACGGCTTGGGAAACATTTTTCTAATACTTCAAGCATGACGTGTACGGCAGTAGATGCACCTGGTGAAGCACCTAGTAATGCAGCGATTGAGCCGTCAGCTGCACTTACAACTTCTGTACCGAATTGAAGTGTACCTTTACCACCGGCATCAGTATCTTTAATTACTTGCACACGTTGCCCAGCAACTACAATGTCCCAATCTTCACTTTTTGCGTTCGGAATGAATTCGCGTAATTCTTCCATACGTTTTTCATGTGATAACATAACTTGTTGAATTAAGTATTTTGTTAGTCCCATTTCTTTTACACCAGCAGCTAACATCGTTAAGACGTTATTCGGTTTTACAGAACCAATTAAGTCAAGGTTTGAGCCAGTTTTTAAGAATTTAGGTGAGAACCCTGCGAACGGTCCAAATAGTAAAGCTTTTTTATTGTCTATATATCTCGTATCAAGGTGAGGTACAGACATTGGTGGAGCACCAACTTTAGCTTTACCATATACTTTCGCATGATGTTGTTCTACAACTTTTTGGTTTTTACATACCATAAATAGTCCACTTACTGGGAATCCACCGATATGTTTTGATTCAGGAATGCCAGTCTTTTGTAGTAGAGGTAGGCTACCGCCACCGCCGCCGATAAAGACAAATTTTGCAGTATGATGTTCGATTTTACCACTATTCATATCGTGTACTTTTACTTCCCACAAACCATTCTTCGTGCGTTTAATATTTTCGACACTATGTTTGTAGTTTAGCTCGACATTTTTCGTTTTTAAGTAATCAAACAACATACGTGTTAATGCACCGAAGTTAACATCTGTTCCAGAGTCAATCTTCGTTGCAGCCATCAATTCATTAGATGTACGTCCTTCCATAATGAGTGGAAGCCATTTTTTTAATGTTTCAGGAGCATCGGAAAATTCCATACCTTGAAACAGTGGGTTTTTTGAAAGCGCTTCAAAACGGTTTTTTAGAAACTCAACATTTTTTTCACCTTGTACTAAACTCATATGAGGTAGAGGCATAATAAAATCTTGTGGATTACGAATTAATTTACTTTTTACAAGATATGCCCAAAATTGTCTTGAAAGCTGGAATTGCTCATTCACTTTTACAGCCTTACTAATATCTATAGATCCGTCAGATTTTTCGGAAGTATAGTTCAGTTCGCATAGCGCAGAATGCCCTGTACCTGCATTATTCCATTCATTAGAGCTTTCTTCCCCGGCACTTGCGAGTTTTTCAAAAACTTTAATTTCCCATTCAGGTGCTAATTCTTTTAGTAATGAGCCTAACGTTGCACTCATAATTCCTGCACCAATTAAGATAACGTCTGTTTTTTGCTGCATGTTGCTCATGATAATCTCTCCATCCCCTATATTGGCAAAAAAGAGTAGGTGTTTACTTGTATCTAAGCCGTAAAAAGAAAACACCGCCTAGGCCCCACCTAGGTATTTACCTTTTTTGTCTCAATTGTATAACCATCTCATACTCTATTATAATAATTAATAGACTAAAATATCTAGTGTTATCTGATAATTTTAAACTATTTAACGTTTTATTCGCCAAAAATCTTATTTAACAAGCTCTTTTAAGGTGGTAAATAGAAAAAAATTACAGTTTGAAATTATCTCGAAAAAGCTTACATATCCAAAAATGGGTAGAAATGATACCTTTTTATGGAATTTTTGCCCCTTTAATTGTATGATTATTCTGTAAAATAAAAAGGAGGGATACAGATGCGTACACAAGAACAAATCGCAAACTTATTTCGAAATTTTTCAATAAAGGAATGTAAAGGGTCAAGTGACTTATATGAATACTTAGCGATAAAAATAGCTGAAGATGAGGAAGTACTTACACTATCTTCCTACGCTCAAGCAGGTCAACCAGTCCCAAACTTATTATTAGGTGCAGTACACCATTTATTACTAGCAGGGAAAGAACATCATTTAAAAACGTATTATAGTAGCTTAGTTGAACATGCTAATACGGATTTAGACCAAGCTTTTCATCATTTTAAAGATTTCTGTAAAATGTACAGAGAAGAAATTATTACGTTATTACAAACGAAACTTGTTCAAACGAATGAAGTAAGAAGATGTGCATATTTATATCCAAGTTTCAGTTACATATTTAATAAAGTGAACAAACCGTTAGCGTTAATTGAAATTGGGACAAGTTCTGGATTACAACTATTTTGGGATCAATATAGCTATTCGTACGGAACAGATGAAACATACGGAAATATAAATTCGAATGTACATGTAACTTCTGAAATAAGAGGGAAGAATGTGCCTCATTTATTAAAAGAAAGTCCACCTGTTGTAGAAAGAATCGGACTAGATTTACATGTAAATGATTTACATAGTAACGAAGATTATTTATGGCTACGTGCACTTATTTGGCCAGAACATAAAGAAAGGCTTGAACTGTTTGACCAAGCTGCATCTTTAGTAAAAAATAAATCTGTTCAATTAATAGAAGGAGATGGTGTAGAGCTATTACCATCTATTATTGAACGAATAAGTAGCGATGCTATTATCTGTATTTTCCATACACACGTCGCAAATCAAATACCTGAACAAGTAAAACATAAGTTAGAAAAACAAATCCAAGAAATCGGTGCAAAACGTGATGTATTCCACCTATATAACAACATGTGGGACCGGGACCTTCATATTAATTATTATATTAACGGAAACGAATATCGTGAAACGGTTGGAGAAACAGAAGGGCATGGGAGATGGTTTAGCTGGAAGATTGGAAATGAGAGGCTTATTTAGATTAATAGGGATATTCTCATATTTAAAAGATGAGGAAATAGGTTTAAGCATAAACTAAATGGCTAAAGAATAAATTTATTATTTATATACAAAAAATGCTTCGGAGAAATCCTAAGCATTTTTGTATTACATTCAAATCCCATAATGAATCATGTACTTCTTTTCTGCTACAGCTTGTACAATTTTTGAAGCTAATTCATTCAGCTCATCAGATTTTTTGAAGAACTTTGAAGATGTAACTGTTTCATAGAAAATTGCTAATGAATCAGGAGGAATAATTGTAATACCCCAATATGCTAAACCATATTCCTGATTTTTTACTGTATGAAAGTAGGTTTTCATAATTGATAAATTTTGACTTAAATTACTGATAATATCATCATCAACAGAAACACAATCATATTTCTCTGGTGTATAATCGTTGTAACTTTTTTGAGAATCAAATTCTTCAATTATTCCAAAATCATGGACACATGCCATCATTATCGTCCTTTCAAATTTAATAAAATGATTTCTATTAAAGTAAAATGGTCATTCGTTTAAGTGTAATAGAAATAGTTATGTAGTTCATAAAATATCGTCGGTTCTCCTTCGGGAAGACAGTTTATTTATCGATAAACTTATCGGGAGTCCAAGTGGCGATTTCATTCCCAGGTGCAGCAACTACAAGCCATTGCTCACATTGCATACCAGCTTGCCAACGTTCATAATGATCATGAAAACCATTTACAAAAATAATTTTTCCACTCTCTAATGTAATAATTAAATGAGGGCTTTCTAAGCCGAGTTGTATATCGGTAACTTTTTGTCTTCTTATCTCAAATATTCTCTCATATTCTTCTTCCTCAGAATAATCTTCAAAGTCATCTTCATTTAATGGGTATCTTTTTGTAGATTTATTAAATAAAAACCATTTTGATTCGATATTGATATATAATTGTCCGTCATAATCAACGGAGTCGTGAAAGTTTGTGAAATGAATCTTTATAGTGCCTGAAGAAATACCAAATTGTAATCCATCAACTTGTGATCCGATAAAGAGATTTTTCAATACTTTTTCAGCATAAATTTTATCTTCTTTATTCATTCTTGAAATCCTCCTTTGTATAAAAATATACCTTATATTTTTATTGTAATAAATAAATTTTCATGTAAAATGAACCTTTTGTGAAAAACGAGCGAATATAGTGTGAAAGATCATGAGAGGGGATTGTAATGTTGGATGAAGTACAATTGAAAGAATGGCTATATAAAATGGAGTCTGGGGACCAAGAAGCCTTTCAAATTATTTATGAATATACATGTAAAGATATTTATAGAACAGTAGTATTTTTAGTAGGAAGTCAAAACCAAGATGTAGACGATATAGTTAATGAAGTGTACATCAATATGTGGAAGTCCATAACAAACTATGATATGAATCGTTCATTTCGTTTTTGGTTACATGGATTAGTTGTTACGCAAGTACAGGATTGGCGTCGGAAATCGTGGCGACGATTTCGAATCTTTGAAAAGAAGAAAATGTATGAACAAGATCGGTCTTACATAATGGATGAAGCTATTTTACATAAAGAAACAAGAAGTGAACTAGTAGAAGTTGTACAAAATTTATCTTATAAACATCGTGAAGTAATTATTATGCGTTACTTCCATGAATATAGCTTAGATGAAATTGCTGCACTTCTTCAAATTCCTCTTGGTACAGTGAAATCTCGACTGCACACAGCACTAAAACGATTAAGAATAGAAATCGAACAAATGCCAAACGAAAGGGAGGAAGAAGTAAATGGATTTTGAAAGATATGTAACGAATGAACTTAAAAGAAAAGCAGAGAATCTAGAGCCGTCTCCAAATTTAGAGAATAAAGTGCAAAACTCTTTTTATAAATACCAACAGTCGAAAATGAAAAGGAAGGTTTCTATGAAGAAAAAGTTATTATTTGGCTTTGTAGCTGCGGCTATTTTAATACCAACTGGTACTTTTGCAGGTACAACATTAATGGATAAAATTGTAGGGACACCAGAAAAAGCAAGACAAGATATGGGAATGACTGAGGATGGTTATAATGGCGTAATGGAACGTATAGAAATTGCTAAAAGTATATTTACAGAAGAGGACTTTGATAAGTATGTAACTTTATTACAGGAATCGTACTATTTCTATAAAAAAGTAAGTGTCGTAGAGAATGGAAAAAGACAATATACAGCAACCGATCGTCTAAATGCTGATGAAGAAACGAGAGATAGAGAGGTAATGGAACAATTACATATATATGAAGAAAGAATAGATCAACATTTTACCTATACATTTGAACAAGCTGAACAAATAACTGGTTTTCCAATCAAGCATCCAACGTATATTCCGGTTGGACATCAATTAGTATTGGAAGAGGTAAAAGCTGAAGCAACACTAGGAAAACCTATGCCGCTTATTACAATGAGATATGAAAATCAAAATGTAAAAAAACAGCCACATACTTCAGATGCAGAATTAGGTTTTACAATTCATCAATTAGAAATTGTTGGAGGAGAATATAAAGATTACTTTATTGATAGACCATTTGATAAACCATCTGAAAGAGGACCTAATTTTACTGGAGATATAAAGAAATATAAATTACATGGCTATGACGTTACATTCGGTGAGTATAAAGAATCGAATGTGCGGGCTATGAAAATAGTGGTACCTGGAAAAGAAGGGGAAAATGCATATCAAATCTATATAAATGGTAGTATGCTTTCTAAAAAAGAGCTTGAGAAAGTGTTATTTTCGATGGTTGAATAGTTATCCGACATAAGTGGTTGATAATTATATTATGTAAACTTTTTTTGCAAAACATCCATTTTAAAAAATGGATGTTTTGCATTTAGATAGATTAGGTGGAGTGTATAGTTTTCTATATGTTTTAGTAATTGTAAGAAAACTATTAAGTATGAAGAAGGGGATAGAACGTTTATAGGAGATATGGAAAGTTATAATATATAGAATTAAAAATAAGAATTTGATAGTATTGGAGTAAGGAGTTTTAATAACAGTATATTAAGTCGTATTAATATGTTGTTGCAAATGTTTTGGTATGATATTAAATTTTATTATTTTTACGAAAGCATTTGATAGAATTCAAAAAAATATAATGGGGGTTAATATGAAAAAAGTAATTGGCGCAGCAACAGCAACTGTTTTCGGATTGGGAGCATTTACTACAACTGCTACTGCAGAAACGATCGTAACAGCAGATGTACTCAACGTACGTGAAAAACCGACTACGGAATCAAAAGTTGTCGAAAAAGTAAAAAACGGGGAAGAATTAAAAGTCATAAATACTGAAGATGGCTGGTCAAAAATTGAGTTAAATGGTAAAGAAGTATTTGTAAGCTCGGAGTTTACAAAAGATATTTACCATGTAACAGCAGATTTGTTAAATGTACGTTCTGAATCAAACACAGAATCAAAAATTCTTGGCAGACTGAAAAAAGATGATGTAATTGAATCAACGAACCAAGTAAAAGATGGATGGCTACAATTTGAGTATAAGGGAAAAACAGCTTATGTAAATGTTTCTTTCTTATCAAGTAAAGCACCAATTGAAAAAAAAGCTGACGAGAAAACGAAGCAAGTAACGAAAGTACAAAAAACGGTTAAAGCTAAGGAAGAAGCTAAAACACAGAAGATAACAAAGGCAAAAGAAACAATAAAACCTAAGGAAGAAGTGAAAGTACAAGAAGTAACAAAGCCTAAGAAAGAAGTGAAAGTACAAGAAGTAGTAAAGCCTAAGGAAGAAGTGAAAGTACAAGAAGTAACAAAGCCTAAGGAAGAAGTGAAAGTACAAGAAGTAGTAAAGCCTAAGGAAGAAGTGAAAGTACAAGAAGTAGCAAAGCCTAAGGAAGAAGTGAAAGCACAAGAAATAGCCAAAGCTAAGGAAGAGGCGAAAGCACGAGAAATAGCAAAGGCTAAGGAAGAGGCGAAAGCACGAGAAATAGCAAAGGCTAAGGAAGAAGAGAAAGCACGAGAAGCGATAAAGGAAAAAGAACAGTCTAAAAATAACACGCAGTCTGCTAAACGTGAATTAACGGTAGTAGCGACAGCGTATACTGCTGATCCAAGTGAAAATGGTACATATGGTGGACGCGTTTTAACTGCGATGGGGCATGATTTAACGGCTAATCCGAATATGAGAATTATCGCAGTTGACCCGAAAGTAATTCCTTTAGGATCTAAAGTATGGGTAGAAGGTTATGGAGAAGCTATCGCTGGAGATACCGGAAGTACAATTAAAGGTAATCGCATTGATGTTTTAATGGGTTCAAAAAGTAAAGCTATGAATTGGGGAAGACAAACTGTTAAAGTGAAAATTCTATAATAAATATAGTATATAACATAATGAAAATAAGACTGACATATTCTGTCGGTCTTATTTTCGTACCATAACATCATTAAGAATCGCATCAAATATATCTTTTTGCGTGAAGTTATCTGTAAAAATAGTTTCTCTAGCAACTTCAATTGTATCGTGCGGATTATACCATTTTAGTAATGAATCCTCACTGAATTCATGCCGTTTTTCTCTTGTATTATGTCGTCGAATAGTTTCCTCTAATGATAAATCGAAGTAGTATGTATAAGCGTTTCCTTTAAAATAATGTATTAATTCTTTCAACATTTCACCGTATTTACGACTGTTTAAAATACCTTCTAAAATAACAAACTCACATTTTCCTTTTCCGTACTTCGTAATTTCAAATAGTAAATCATGTGATAAATTACCCATCGTGTCGTGTACTCTAAGCATATCTCTACGGACAACATCCTGAGATACTAAAAGTGTGCCTTGTCCGAAATGTTCTTGTAGTTGCTTTGCGATTATTGTTTTACCACTTGCGGAGTTTCCTCTAAGAATGATTAAAGTTGATTTAAGTATAGGATTAGACATAATGTATTCCCCCAACGCGAATGATTATATAGAAAATTTTAACAAATGAAACGTAGAAAGTGTATAATTAATATGATGCAAATAAAAAAGGTGGGGGCTAAATGGAAGCGAAATTAAATAAGGCGCAGCTGATTTGGAAACGAACATGGTTTTGCTATCTAGGGGCATTTATAATTGTACAATTGCTGTTTATTATTTGTGAAGTAACTGCATGGGCACCGAACTTTAAACCTGGTGGAGAATTTTTAAATAGAATTTTAAATTCTCAAATTTTCACGGAATGGTTCATTCCATATGAAATCTCTCATTTTAATATGTTTACAGCTTTTTTTGCGATTACATTGTTACCATACGCATTAATAGGGGCAATTAAAGATTTCACAGCAAGAAAAAATATAAATAATTAAAAAGAGGTACTTTATGCTATTTCAAAAAGAAACTGTATCGTTTAGGTACGTAATAGAAGATGATGCACCTATCATTTCAAAATGGTTAACGGACCCAGAAGTCTTGCAGTATTACGAAGGACGAGATAATCCGCAATCTGTAGAAAAGGTGCTTGATCATTTTATACATAGTCCAAACAGTAATGAAAAAAGATGTTTAATAGAATTTGATACCGTTCCGATTGGTTACATACAAATGTACCCAGTTGATTCAGAGTGGAAAGCGTTATATGGCTATAAAGAATCACAAAATGTATGGGGAATGGACCAATTTATCGGAGAACCGGCCTGTTGGGGGAAAGGAATTGGAACTAAACTCGTTCAGGCAGCAATTACATATATTATGGAGAATGAGGGAGCAGAAGTAATCGCAATGGACCCGAAAGTTAATAATGAACGTGCGATAAAGTGTTATGAAAAATGTGGATTTAAAAAAGTAAAGATTTTAAAGGAACATGAACTGCATGAGGGGAAATTAGAAGATTGTTGGATGGTGGAATTTAAACACTTATAATGATTATGCAATGGCTTATACAAACAAAGGGAGTTGTATAAAATGAAAAAAGCATTAATCGTAATCGATGTGCAAGCAGGTATGTATACAGCAGGAATGCTAGTACATAATGGGGAGAAGTTTTTACAAACATTACAAGAGCTTATTGGGGAATGTCGTTCAAATGATATTCCGGTGATTTATGTTCAACATAACGGACCTAAAAATCACCCGTTAGAAAAAGGTACAGATGGCTGGAAGATCCATGTGGAAATTGCGCCGCAAGAAGGGGACAGTATCGTTGAAAAAACGACGCCAGATTCATTCTATAAGACAAACTTAAACGAAGTGTTACAAGAAAAAGGAATTAATCATGTTATTATTTCTGGAATGCAGACGCAGTATTGTGTGGATACAACAACGCGCAGAGCGTTTAGTGAAGGGTATAAAGTAACGTTAGTAAGTGATGCGCATAGTACATTCGATACAGAAGTGTTACGAGCTGAAGACATTGTGAAACATCATAACGTAGTGTTTGGAGCGTTTGCTGATGTTGTTACGTTAAAAGATTTGAATGTGACTGTCTCTAAATAAGAGGCAGTTTTTTATTAGAAGCAATAGTGACAAATAATGTCGGTAAGTCGATATTATTTGTCGAAACGTCAATATATTGAAATAATCGTTGATATATTTCAAGTTACGATAGATATATTTGAAAAATCGTCGATATAATTTCACGTACCATAATAAAAACAGAAAAAAGGAGCACCACATAATTAAAAAAGGCGCTCCTGCATCAAAATTTTACTTCTTCTTATCTTTATCCAACACATTCTGTTCTTCCGCAAACTCCGTACCATATGCAAATCGTCGATTAATATGAATATTATCGTTGTGGTGCCTTGTGTGGGAGCCAGAGAAGCGATGAACGATTACTTCTGATAATGTGAAGACAATCGCGGAAAGGATGCTTCCCCATGCAATTTGCATATAGTTGTCTAATAAAATATTACCGAAAATCCATACGCTTAAATATGTTAGTAAAAAATCCGACATAATGGCACCAGTATTGCCAATTCGATTTAAAATAATTTTATCAACGAACATATAAGATACGATTGTAACGAAGAGACTGAACGAAATAATTTGGACGAAAGTTGCTGGGAAAAATAAAGCGAGTCCAATACTAAATGCGATAATGCACGATATAAACTTAATTAGTACTACAGTAAAACCATTCAATATTTACACCTCCGATTTATACATAGTTTTACAATAAATTTAGGAGTTCATACATTGTAACGAATATATTTACGTAAAACTTTTTCATGTCCTAATTTTATCTAAATATTAAAAAAACAAATAAAAAATGTTATAGTAAAATGAGAGTATATGACATTTTTAGGTAAGGGGGAATCCTGGGTGTGGATTACTTCAGAAGTAGAAATTCCAGATGAGTTAATTGATCATCTGGAACAAGGAAAGTTAGTATTATTTGTTGGAGCGGGAGTTTCTATGAAAGGGAAATCAAACTTACCGAATTTTGATGATCTTGTTGATGAAATTGCGAAAACGTTATATGTAGAAACGCGTGAAATAACAGAACCGCATGATTATTATCTTGGAAAAATAGCGAAAACAAAAGATGTACATCAAGTTGCAAGAGACCTAGTTCATATAGAAAAGTCAAAGCCGAATCCGCTTCATTATGCGATTCCGAGGTTGTTTCCTTTAGATACGGAAGTCCGCATTGTAACGACAAATTTTGATCGACATTTTACAACTGCAATGAAAGAAATGAATAGAGAATTAAACGTATATTACGCACCTGCGTTACCTACAGGTAGAGCGTTTAAAGGACTCGCTTACATACATGGCAATATAGAACAAGAGAAAGAAGCGTTAATTTTAACAGATGGTGATTTTGGAAGGGCTTACTTAACGGAAGGATGGGCAAGAAGATTTTTAGTTGATTTATTCTCGAATTATACCGTTTTATTCGTTGGGTATAGCCATAATGATCCAGTAATGAAATATTTAGCGACTGGTTTACCACCAAGTACAAGGCGTTATGCATTTGTCGCACAAGGGGAAAATACGTACCACTGGGAGCATTTGGGAATACGGCCGATTGTATATCCGAATAAAGGTAATAATCATCAATCTCTTGTTAAAGCAGTGAAGCGATGGGCGGAATTAATGGGGGATAACTATATTACAAAACGAATGCGAATTCGTGACATTGTAACAGTTCCACCGTCAGTAGAGCAGGAACAATTATCATACATAAAACAGTCAATTAAAAAAATTGAAACGGTCCGCTACTTTGTTGAATTTGCTCACGATTATGAATGGGTGGAATGGCTTGAAGCAGAAGGGAAATTACAAAATTTATTCTTAGTTACATCAAACTATAATGAGGTAGATGAATTACTTGCAGAATGGTTAGTGGAACAATTTCTTTTTAGTCATCAAAAAGAATTATTTCAATTAATTTTTAAAAATCATTCTAAAATATCTCCTTTATTATGGAGGACAATTTGTAGCTACTTAAACGAAACGAAAATGAAAATGGATCCGTTATTGTTTGCAAGATGGACACTTCTTTTATTAGAAACAGCTGAAAAAGATAGTAAATCAATTGAAAAAATTTCTAACTTACTGCAAAAATGTTCTTTCCCTGAGCATAAAGAGATTGCTTTATTGTTACTAGCGTTTATTTTGGACGGAAAACTTAAATTGAAGCGAGAAAGAAGATGGGGAAATGATACGCAAGAATCAATAGAACTTGAGGAATCGAGTCGTTTACCAGTGTCTACATTTTCTTATGTGGAGCAAATTTGGAATGAGAAGATGAAACCGCATATTTCCTATTACGCCGTTCCAATTATGATGATGGGAATAGAGAAGATGCGAATGTTATCACTAAGGCAAATGGCACTGAAGAAAAGGGATAAGGAAAATGTGGAAAAAGAATTCCAGCAAAATGATCTTGCATTTTTAATTCAAATTGTAAAAGAATGTTTAGCCTATTTATGTGAAAACAATGAGCAAAAAGCAAATTATTATATTACAGAAATGATAGAAGCAAACAGCATACTTCAAAAACGAATTGCAATTGATGCGATGAATAAAAATATATTTGTTGGCGCCGATGAGAAAATTAAATGGTTGTTACAGGAAGGTATTCTTTTAGATGTCACGTATAAACACGAAGTTTTTCAACTAATAAAAAATCATTTCGCACTCTCTTTAGAAAAAACAAAGGAAGAAGTCGTTCAAATTATACTGAAGGACCTTGCAGAGGAGAGGACATTTGATGTTTGTTTAGTCTTAGATTTATTATTCACTTGCGATTCGAATAGTCCATCTACGGCGAAAGGTTATGAGTTAATGAAGCAAAAACATCCTCACTTTCATTCTGATCGATACAGTGTACAAAAGAAAGAGACTACAGAACAAAGTATTACTTGTAATGTAACTGCTGATGGATTATTGCAGCTGAAAGACGAAGAAATTATGAAACAAGTTCGTCAATTTTCTCATGATGGTGTTTTTGAACAACGTCATTTTTTAGAGATGTTATCGAAAGCATGTAAATTGAATACAGAATGGAGTATTTCATTTGCTTATCAATTAGTTGGAATGCACGAAATAAGTAATGAAGTATGGTTTGTTTGTATTAGAGAGTGGCGAAATAACCGAGGACTGACAAATGAACAAATCCAAAAAATTATTCCGCTATTGCAGAAATTTGTTAGGAATACTTCTTTTCATTGGTTAATTAGTAGTTTTCTATATGAAATTAGTAATCGATTAGAAGAGTTAGAGGAAAATAGTATACGCAATGTGAAACGGTTTGCGTTTTCGGTATTCCCTCAAGTAATGAAAGGTGATACAGATTTTAAGCTGGGAAAACAAGATTTTTACAATGAATCAATCCAGCATCCTGTTGGGAAAATGACAGCTGTATTATTAAAATTGTTATCATATGATCATTTATACGATCGTAATGTGTATGAATATTTATTTTTATTTGAAGAACAAGTAAGAGTTAGTTCAGAACGGACAAATTTTATGTTAGCTCGTTTAGTAGCAGATATTACATTTCTTTATCATATTGAGAAGCAATGGTGCCGAAAATATTTGTTACCGTATTTAGATTTAAAGAAGGAAAATGAAATTACGAAATATGCATGGGCAGGCTTATGTTACACGCAAATAAATTTACCTTTATTTACAGAAATGAAGCGATTTATTAAGTATGCGGTAGAACATTTGGAAGTATTACATCCGCATACGAGGGAAGCTTTCTTGAAATGGCTTAGTTTTGTATTTATTAAATGTGTACTGTATTGGGAGCAAAAAACAGATTGGTTATACCCTTTACTGATACGAGAAAATGAAGAAAATAAAATTAAATTTATGCAGTTTTTATGCTATTACGTCAAAACGTTAAGTGCAAAAGAACAACAAAAATTTTGGGCAGCTTGGCTTAGTATATTTTTGCGAGAACGACCGAAAATGGGTGAAATCACAGCTAGAGAATATGTAATGCTTTTACGTATTATTTTATTTATGGATGAAATAGTAGAAAGAGGATTATCTATCATATGTAAAACGTTTTCGGACGTGGATGGAAAAGGAAATCAAATAGAGTTAAAACAGTTATTTAATGAAATACTTCAAAAGACAAAGAGTATAAAAATGTATAAAGAATTGTATGCAAATGTCTTTTTCACTTTACTGCAAACGCTTCAGGAAGCCGATTTACTTGAAGCTGAAATCATTCAAATAAAAGAAGTATTAATCCGGTATGGAGTAGAAAAATGTGTATTAAATGCAATAGATAATGAGATAATTCGCATCGGAATTGTTATGGAGAATTTACAAGAAGAAATGTAGGACAAAAGTGGAATTTTAAAAAATATATAAAAAGTTGTTGACAGTGTTTTGAAAAGCGTTCTATAATACGAATCATACTTATTCAATTTCAAAAACATTTGAATAAACAAAGTGCAATGAAGAGATCACAGTAGTGGTTAGTCTTACTGTAACAGAGAGCTGGTGGTTGGTGTGAACCAGTACAGGGATAATCATGAATTACAGTCTTGGAGCATCTTTTTCGTAGTAAAGATAGTATTGTCTTTATGAAGAAAAAGCGGTCAATTGATCGTTAACAGTGAAGAGAGGTAGACAGAAATTTAGTCTACAACTAGGGTGGTACCGCGATAAATATCGTCCCTACTGATTTATTCAGTAGGGACTTTTTGTATTTTAGTGGTCCAACTTGAAAATTAAATATTCATGCGTTGAAAGGAAAAGCAGTAGTTGTTGTTTCCCTGTAACAGAGAGCTGGTGGTTGGTGCGAACCAGTACAAAAACAAGAGCGAATTACAGTCCTAGAGCATCTTTTTCGTAGTAAAGATACTATTTGTCTTTATGAAGGGAAAGACGGTCAGATGATCGTTAACAATGAAGAGAGGTAGACGAAAGAAGTCTACAACTAGGGTGGTACCGCGATAAATATCGTCCCTACTGATTGGATCAGTAGGGCTTTTTTGTACAAAAAAAGTGGTTTTTTAGCTAGTAGATAGTGTCTTTGTACTAATTATTAGTTTAAAATAAGAAGAGGTATCGATTCCACTTTAAATTTGTATAATTGACCAGTTCAGAAAATAGAGAATTTTTCATTCTCTTACTATACTTTTAAAACATTAGAGGAGGATTTCCAAATGGCAAATCATGAATTAGATCAATTACGTAAACAGGTAGATGAAATTAACTTACAACTATTACACCTTTTAAACAAACGTGGTGAAATCGTTCAAAAAATTGGGGAACAAAAGCAAGTACAAGGTACGAAACGTTTTGATCCAGTACGTGAGCGTGAAGTACTTGATATGATCGCAGAGAATAACGAAGGACCATTCGAAACGTCAACAGTTCAACATATTTTCAAAACAATCTTCAAAGCTAGCTTAGAATTACAAGAAGATGATAACCGTAAAGCATTACTAGTTTCACGTAAAAAGAAACAAGAAAATACAATCGTTGATGTAAAAGGTGAATTGATTGGTAACGGAACACAAACGTTCATCATGGGACCTTGTGCAGTTGAAAGTTTAGAGCAAGTTCGCCAAGTAGGGCAAGCGATGAAAGACCAAGGATTAAAATTAATGCGCGGTGGTGCTTTCAAACCGAGAACATCTCCATACGATTTCCAAGGTTTGGGAGTAGAAGGATTACAAATTTTACGCCAAGTAGCAGATGAGTTCGACTTAGCGATCATTAGTGAAATTTTAAATCCGAACGATGTTGAAATGGCATTAGACTACGTTGATGTAATTCAAGTTGGTGCACGTAATATGCAAAACTTCGATTTACTACGAGCTGTAGGTAAAGTTAACAAGCCCGTATTACTAAAACGTGGTTTAGCAGCAACAATTGATGAATTCATTAACGCAGCGGAATACATCATTGCACAAGGTAACGACCAAATTATTCTATGTGAGCGCGGTATCCGCACATACGAAAGAGCAACACGTAACACATTAGATATTTCAGCAGTACCGATTTTAAAGAAAGAAACACATTTACCAGTTATCGTTGACGTTACGCATTCAACTGGACGTAGAGATTTATTATTACCAACAGCGAAAGCAGCACTTGCAATTGGCGCAGATGCAGTAATGGCTGAGGTTCATCCAGATCCAGCTGTTGCATTATCAGATTCTGCACAGCAAATGGATATTCCTGAATTCCATAGATTCATGGATGAGTTAAAAGGTTTCAAAAATAAATTATCTTAATTCCATATCATATATGCGCTGAAGAGGAAACAGTAGTGCTTATCTCCCTGTTAAAGAGAGCTGATGGTCGGTGAGAATCAGTACAAAGGTAAGCATGAATTACAGCCTTGGAGCATCTTTCCCGCCATTTATGGAGGGAAAGACGGTCAAATGATCGTTAAAGAAGAAGAGAGGTAGACAGAAATGTAGTCTACAACTAGGGTGGTACCGCGATAAATATCGTCCCTACTGAGCGCTCAGTAGGGACTTTTTTGTACAAAAAAATAGTAAAGGGGCAAGAGAAATGAGATACATTACAGCTGGAGAATCACATGGGCCGCAGTTAACAGTTATTTTAGAAGGTGTACCAGCAGGTTTAACATTAATAGCGGAACATATTAATAAAGAATTATTAAGAAGACAAAAAGGGCACGGACGCGGAAGACGCATGCAAATTGAAACCGATACTGTTGAAATTGTAAGTGGTGTTCGTCATGGGGTGACACTTGGCTCGCCGATAACGTTAATCGTAAAAAATGATGATTTCAAACATTGGACGAAAGTAATGGGTGCAGAGCCAATTTCGGAAAAAGAAAGTAAAGAAATGAAACGTACAATTACAAAACCACGTCCAGGACATGCGGATTTAAACGGAGCAATTAAATACGGACATCGTGATATAAGAAACGTACTAGAGCGCTCATCGGCAAGAGAAACGACAGTTCGTGTAGCTGCTGGTGCGGTTGCGAAACAAATTTTAAAAGAATTAGGCGTAGAAATTGCAGGACATGTACTTGAAATTGGTGGAGTACAAGCAAAACATATTTCAAACTTAGCAATTGAAGAAATTCAAACAATTACTGAAAACTCACCAGTTCGATGTTTAGATAAAGAAGTAGAACAAGAGATGATGGATGCGATTGATAACGCAAAAAGTAGTGGAGATTCAATCGGTGGTATAGTTGAAGTCATTGCAGAAGGTATGCCAATTGGCGTTGGTAGCTACGTTCATTACGACCGTAAACTAGATGCAAAACTTGCTGGTGCGATTATGAGTATTAATGCATTTAAAGGTGCTGAAATTGGCGTTGGCTTTGAAGCGGCAAGACAGCCAGGCAGTAAAGTGCATGATGAAATTTTATGGGATGAGGAACAAGGATACACGAGAAAAACGAATAATGCCGGCGGTTTAGAAGGCGGTATGACAACAGGTATGCCAATTGTTGTAAGAGGTGTAATGAAGCCAATACCTACATTATATAAACCGTTAGCAAGCGTTGACATTGATACGAAAGAAGCATTCCAAGCGAGTATTGAAAGATCTGATAGTTGCGCAGTACCAGCAGCAGGTGTAGTAGCTGAATCTGTCGTAGCATGGGAACTTGCACATGCCCTTGTCGAACAATTCGGAAAAGATCGTATGGATTTAATTCAGCAGAACATTACGCAACATAACAAATACGCAAAAGAATTTTAATAAAAGGTGGTTTTAACATGCAAGTAAAAGATCAACTATCATCATTACAACCATATAAACCAGGTAAATCACCTGAACAAATGAAAGAAGTGTACGGAGATCATTCGTTTGTTAAATTAGCATCGAATGAAAATCCATTCGGCTGCTCACCACGTGTTTTAGATGAGTTGCAAAAATCGTGGTTGGAACATGCATTATACCCTGACGGAGGTGCTACAACGCTCCGTCAAACAATTGCAAATAAGTTACATGTGAAAATGGAACAAGTACTTTGCGGTAGTGGTTTAGATGAAGTCATTCAAATGATAAGCAGAGCAGTACTCAAAGCAGGAGATAACATCATAACGGCTGGTGCAACATTCCCGCAGTACCGCCATCATGCAATTATAGAAGGTTGCGAAGTGAAGGAAGTTGCGTTAAATAACGGTGTATACGACTTAGACGAAATTTCTTCAGTAGTAGATAACAATACAAAAATCGTATGGATTTGTAACCCGAACAATCCAACAGGCACATATGTGAATGACCGAAAATTGACTCAATTCATTGAAGGGATTAGTGAAAATACGTTAATTGTCATTGATGAAGCGTACTGTGAATACGTAACAGCAAAAGATTTCCCAGAGACATTACCGCTTTTAGAAAAACATAAAAACATTCTTGTACTTAGAACATTTTCTAAAGCGTACGGATTAGCTTCTTTCCGCGTTGGATATGCGATTGGACAGGAAGAGCTAATCGAGAAATTAAATGTCGTACGTTTGCCATTTAACGTATCTTCATTAGCGCAAAAAGCAGCGACGATTGCTTTTGGTGATGACGAGTTTATTGAACAAATAGTTCGTGTGAATACAGAAGGTTTACGACAATACGAGAGTTTCTGTAAGGAAAATGAAATTCCATTTTATCAGTCACAAACAAATTTCATCTTCTTGCCAGTAGAAAATGGTGGAGAGATTTATGAAGCTTGCGCACACGCAGGGTTTATTATTCGTCCGTTCCCAAATGGTGTCCGTATTACAGTCGGAACAAGGGAGCAAAATGAAGGAGTGATTTCAGTGTTAAAACAACACTTTGAAAATAAAAAAAGAAAGTCTCGAGATGAGGCAAATGCGTAAAAATGTAGTATTAATTGGAACAGGTTTAATAGGAGGCTCTCTTGCATTAGCAATTAAAAAAGAGCACGATGTAACGATAACAGGTTATGATATATTTCAAGAACAAGTAGAGCGTGCAAAAGAATTACATGTAGTAGATGAAATAGCAGTAGATTTACAGCATGCATGTGAAGAGGCACATTTAATTGTTTTTGCTTCTCCTGTTGAAGAAACGAAGAAGTTATTACACAAATTAGCGTTATTTAGTTTACGAGAAGATGTTATTGTAACCGATGTTGGTAGTACAAAAGGCACGATTATGAATGAAGCGGAAGCATTGTTTTCAAAGGAAGTTTCTTTCATTGGTGGACATCCAATGGCAGGTTCTCATAAAACGGGAGTTGAAAGTGCAAAAGCGCATTTATTTGAAAATGCATTTTACATTTTAACACCGATGAATCATGTGCCAAGTGAACAAGTGGAAGAACTAAAGTGTTGGTTAAAAGGAACAGGATCTCATTTTCTTGTTTTAAATACAGAAGAACATGATTATGTAACAGGGATTGTTAGCCATTTTCCGCACCTTATCGCGGCAGGATTAGTAAAGCAAGTAGAGAAACATGCAGGAGATAATCCGCTCATTCATCAACTTGCTGCGGGAGGTTTTAAAGACATTACACGCATTGCATCTAGTAGTCCGAAAATGTGGAGTGATATTGTAAAGCAAAATCGTGAGCATTTAATGGTATTATTAAAAGAGTGGATCTCTGAGATGGAAGGTTTATATCATACAGTCTCTACCGGAGATGCGGGCGAGATTCAAAACTATTTTGCAGATGCGAAAGAATACCGTGATTCTTTACCAGTACGAAAGAGAGGGGCAATTCCTGCCTATCACGACTTATATGTCGATGTTTTAGATAAAGTAGGGGCATTAGCTCATATTACGAGTATTTTAGCCCGCGAGGAAATTAGTATTACGAACTTGCAAATATTAGAAGCACGTGAAGGATTACTTGGGGTATTACGTATTAGCTTCCAAAGAGAAGAAGATCGTATGAAAGCAAAGCTAGCGCTTGGAGAAGAAAAATACCAAACTTATGAAACAATTTAAATGAGAAGGTGAAAATGTGAAGGAAAGAATAATAAAACCTGTAAATAGCGGATTGAATGGCAATATTACAATCCCGGGTGATAAGTCCATTTCACACCGCGCTGTTATGTTCGGCGCGATTGCAGAAGGAAAAACGACAATTAAAGGTTTCTTGCCTGGTGCAGACTGTTTAAGTACAATTTCTTGTTTTAAAGAAATGGGAGTAGACATTACGCAAAACGGTGATGAAGTCACTGTAGTTGGTAAAGGATTAGAAGGTTTACAAGAACCGAAAGCTGTATTAGATGTTGGTAATTCTGGTACAACGATACGTTTAATGTCAGGGATTTTGGCAAATACACCATTTTTCTCTTGCGTACAAGGTGATGCATCTATCGCAAAAAGACCGATGAAACGTGTAACAAATCCGTTAAAACAAATGGGTGCAAACATTGATGGCCGCGAAGAAGGAACATTTACTCCATTAACAATACGTGGCGGAGATTTAAAAGCAATTGAATATATTTCTCCTGTCGCAAGCGCACAAGTTAAGTCAGCTATTTTACTTGCAGGACTTCGTGCAGAAGGTGTAACAACTGTTACAGAACCACATATTTCCCGCGACCATACGGAAAGAATGCTTGAAGCGTTTGGCGTTAAAGTAACTCGCGAAGGAAAAACAGTGAAACTAGCAGGTGGCCAGAAGTTAACAGCGACAGATGTTCAAGTACCAGGTGACGTATCATCAGCTGCATTTTTCTTAGTGGCAGGTGCGATCATTCCAAATACTAAACTAGTATTAGAAAATGTAGGGATGAATCCAACACGTACAGGCATCATTGATGTATTAGAAAAAATGGGTGCTACATTTACTGTAGAAGCAATTAACGAAGGTGCATCAGAACCAGCTGCAAATATTACAATTGAAACATCTTCATTAAAGGGAATCGAAATTGGTGGAGATATTATTCCAAGATTAATCGATGAAATTCCTGTTATCGCTTTAGCGGCAACGCAAGCAGAAGGAATTACAGTAATTAAAGATGCGCACGAATTAAAAGTTAAAGAAACAAACCGTATTGATACAGTTGTTGCAGAATTAACGAAACTAGGTGCTCGCATAGAAGCAACTGACGACGGGATGATTATTTACGGGGAATCAGCTCTAAAAGGGAATACAGTTAATAGTTATGGTGATCACCGCATCGGAATGATGCTTGCGATTGCTGGATGTATCGCAGAAGGAAAAACAACAATTGAAGACGCAGAAGCAGTAGGTGTATCATACCCTACATTCTTCGAAGAACTTCAAAAGTTAGCTAAATAAAGTAATGAGTAGCAGATACGGAATGTATCTGCTTTTTTATATTGGATTCGTGTTGTTAAGTCGATATAATTTCATTCATCGAACTTTAATTTTTAGAATTATGATACAATTTAAATGAGGAATGGAGGAGAAATATATGAACGTTGTACGATTAAAAGAAGATAAATTTAGAGAAGTATTACGCTTATCAGAATACGCTTTTCAATATAAAGTAGATGAGGAACGTTTACAGCAACAACTTACAAGAATGAAGGAAAGTCATGAAATATACGGTATTATGGAAGGGGAAAAGTTAGCAGCAAAACTACACCTAATTCCGTTTCATATATACATAGGCAAAGAAAAATTTAAAATGGGAGGCGTTGCTGGGGTAGCGACGTATCCAGAATATAGAAGAAGTGGTTATGTGAAAGAATTGCTTCAACATTCACTTCAAACGATGAAAAAAGACGGATATACAGTATCGATGTTACATCCATTTGCTGTTTCATTTTACCGTAAATATGGCTGGGAACTTTGTGCGAACCTTCTCGTATGTCATATGACGAAGAATGATTTAGTTATGAAAAAACCAGTGAATGGAACTGTGAAACGTTTCAATAAAAAAAATCATCCAGAAGAGGTCGAGAAGATTTATGAAACATTTGCAGAACGTTTTTCCGGGATGTTAGTTCGAGAGAAGAACTGGTGGTTACAAGCGGTCTATGATGACTTAACATTAGCGACTTATTACGATGAAAATAAAACGGCAGCTGGTTACATGTTATATAAAATAGAAGACTCTAAAATGACAGTAGAAGAATTTGTACCACTGCATAATGAAGCACGAAATGGTCTGTGGAACTTTATTTGCCAGCATGATTCTATGATTAAAGAACTTGAAATGACAGTAAGTGAAAACGAACCGTTGTTATATACATTGCAAGAGCCACGTGTGAAGACGGAAATAAAACCATATTTTATGGGAAGAATTGTAGATGTAGAGCAGTTCTTAAAACAATATGAGTTGAACTGGAACAATGTACAGCAAGAAGTGATCTTACATCTTACAGATTCATTTGCTCCGTGGAATAATGTAACAGTGAGGCTTGCAAATCATGAAATAACAATTGTAGAAGAAGTAATGAATAATGGAATCAAACTAGATATAAATGCATTATCTACAATAATGTTTGGCTACAAACGTCCGTTAGAACTTAAAGAACTAGAATTAATTAGTGGAAGCGAAGAGGAAATACGAGTGTTAGAGAATGTAGTACCAGTGCGTAAGCCGTTTATTTATGATTTCTTTTAATTTGCATGTATGAAGGTGGGCTATCCCAAGTGAAATTTCGGGATAGCTTCCTCTTATATTGTGAAATTTTGTCGGTAAGTCGATATATCATGAAAAACGTCGATATAACTTCATTTAAAAACAGCAACTATACTTTGTCACACACTTGACTTTTAGTGCATCTAATTTATAATTAAAAACGGAATGAATTTTCATTCCTGAAATTGAGGTGAAAAAATGGCTAAAAATAAACAAGAAGACATTTTTGATGCGGCAATACAACTTTTTGCAGAACGAGGTTATGATGGTACAACAATTCCGATGATTGCTGAAAAAGCAAAAGTAGGTGCAGGTACCATTTATCGCTATTTTGAAAATAAAGAAGCACTTGTTAATTCTTTATTTACGAAAAGTGTTTTACAACTATCAGAGTTAATAAAAACCGATTTTCCAGTCAACGCAAATATTCGTGAACAGTTTAGCCATACGTACAACCGTTTATTTGAATTTGCGAGACAAAATGCAGATGCTTTTCTTTTTACAAATTCTCACTGTGATAGTTATTTTCTCGATGAACATAGTAATGAAATATTCGAGGACTTTATGGGCTTCTTTATGGACTTGATAGAAGATGGAATCGAAAAAGGTTTTCTTCGTCCATTACCACCAATTGCTTTAATTATCATTGTATATCAACCGATTGAAAAATTAATTAAAGTAATGGAAACAGGGCAATTAGAATATACAGAAGAATTGGTAAAAGAACTGGAAGAAAGTTGTTGGAATGCTATTAGAATCATTTGATTCTATAGCGTTATAAGGACAGGAATGAACATTCATTCCGTATTATCAAGAGTAATGGAGCTAAAAATAATTTAATAGAATTATAGGAATGAACGTTCATTCCGAAAAAAGTGTTTTTAAAAGAGTAGGAATGAATATTCATTCCCTTACAATTTTCATAACGGGAGATGATTAAAATGAGCAAGCTAAAAAATTGGAGAAGTTTATCTTTTCTATTATGGATAGTTATTACTATTACAATGATCGTAACGATGCCTAATATGGATAAATTAGTGAAAGAAAAAGGGCACATTACGATTCCTAATACAGAACAAAGTAGTATTGCTGACAAAATGATAAAAGAAATGGATAAAGACGGGACTGAAAAGTATGACATTATAGCTGTTTTTAATAGTGGAAGTAAAACAGCTTTAACAACTAAGCAAAAAGAGGAAATAACAAAAACAATCGAAGCCCTGCAAAATGAAAAAGAGCAATTAGGAATAAAGGAAGTTGTTTCACATTTAGATAATAAAGACTTGGAGAAACAATTAGTTTCTAAAGATAATACGACTATTTTAACGCAAATATCGATAGATAAAAAACATGGTGAAATATCGAAAGTTTCAAATAATCTTCATGAAAAAGTGCAAACGAAAGAGGTAAAAACGTACTTAACAGGAAGTGACTTAATAGCGGGTGATTTTCTTAAATCTTCTCAAGAAGGAGTGAAAAAGACTGAAGTTATTTCAATCATTTTCATTCTTGTAGTATTAATCATTGTATTCCGTTCACCTGTTGTTCCGATTGTTTCTCTTCTTACAGTTGGGGTATCGTACTTAGTTTCAATGGGGATTATTGCTCATCTTGTAGATCAATTTAATTTTCCGTTTTCAAACTTTACGCAAGTCTTCGTAGTAGTCGTTCTGTTTGGAGTGGGAACAGACTATAACATTTTATTATTTACGAGATTTAAAGAAGAATTAAGTAAACAAGAAAACGCATTTTTAGCTACGAAAGAAACATTTAAATCGGCAGGTAAAACCGTATTGTATAGCGGGATAGCGGTACTTATTGGTTTTGCATCACTTGCTTTAGCAAGTTTTAAATTATATCAATCTACCTCAGCGGTAGCAATTGGTGTTTTAGTATTACTACTCGTTTTAACCACTTTAAATCCATTTTTCATGGTACTTTTAGGAAAAGGAATGTTTTATCCAGTTAAAACATTTAAAGGTCATGAAGACAGTCGCTTATGGGGATTCTTTGCGAAAAACTCAGTAGCAAGACCATTTGTAGCTTTAATTATTGTATTCGTGATATCGATTCCTTTCGTATTAAAATATTCTAATACACTTAATTACAATGATTTATTTGAAGTAGACAATAAGTACGAATCAAAGATGGGGATTAACGTAATAGAAGATCATTTTCCGCCTGGCTTTTCTTCACCAAGTACGTTAGTGATTCAATCAAACAAAAAATTAGATGAAGGAACGTCTCTACAAACTTTAGATGAGTTAACTGATAAAATTTCGAAAGTTAAAGGTGTTTCAGAAGTATATGCACCGACACGTCCAACTGGAGATAAGATAAAAGAATTATATATAAATAAACAAGCAGGAGAACTAAATTCAGGATTAGGAGATGTCAATGGTGGCATAAAAGAAATCAATGATGGATTAACGGATGCTAAAAATAAAATGGGTGGTAATGACTCAGACGGCCTCTCAAATGTTCAAAAGTTAATTGATGGAACGAACGAGGCGAAAAATGGGGTATCGGCATTAGGAACAGCTTTAACTCAATTATCAAATGGTATAAACGACGGTGCACAAGGAGCGCAGCAAATTGAGAGCGGGTTAACTTCAGTAAATGAAAATATAAGTGTATTATCTAATGCAACGTCGCAGCTGCATGCTGGCTATGCACAGTTAGAAAAAGGTTTAAGTTCTTACGATAAATACTTCGGAAGTATTTCTCAAGCGATTGACGGTGCGAAAAAAGGATACGAACAAATTGAAATGTTAATGACCAATTTCGTTCAAACGAAACCGGAATTAGCAAATGATCCGAACATACTGCAAACGATAGGAATTGCTAAAGAGGCTCAAAAGCAATTAAGTGTACTATCAAAAGAATTAAATGAATTAGCGACGCAGCATAAAGCAGCTATGGGTTCATTTAAAGAAGCGAATCAATCGTTATTGAAAGTTGATAACGGCTTAAAAGAAATGAGTAATGGAGTTAATAAGTTACTAAAAGGAGCAACTGAGCTTAAAAATGGATTAAATGAAGGTGCTTCAGGTTCAAAACAAATTGCGAACAAGTCATCTGAGTTACAAACTGGATTAACAAAAATAAATGATGGGCAAGACCAGCTATTAACCGGACTGAAAGACTTGCAAGAAAAAATGGGGCAATTACAATCCGGCTTATCTAAAAGTACAGAAGGGCTTGGAAAAGTAAGTAACGGCCTGAATGATGCACAGAAATATTTAGGCGAGCTAAATGAATCAAAAAGCTCTGAGAAGTTTTATATTCCAAAAGAAGTTTTAGAGGGAGAAGATTTCCAAAAAGCTTTGAATACGTACATGTCACATGATAGAAAGACTGCTAAAATGACAATCATTTTAGACGTAAATCCATATTCAAAAGAAGCGATGCCGATTATTCAAGAAATCAATAAAACGATAGATGGTACTTTGAAGGGGACGGAATTAAATAATACGAAAACAGCAATCGGAGGAACAACAGCTAGAAACGTTGATTTAAAAGAAGTAACTGGGCAAGATTTCTTACGTACAGCTACAATTATGTTAATCGGAATTGCGATCGTATTAATCGTGATTACACGTTCATTATTAAACACAATCTTTATTATTGGATCGCTAATATTAGCGTACTTTGCATCGCTAGGTATAAGTGAACAAATTAGTACGCATATTTTAAATGTAGATTCATTAAGCTGGAATGTTCCATTCTTTAGTTTCATAATGATTGTCGCTTTAGGAGTGGATTATAGTATTTTTGTAATGATGAGATACAATGAGTTAGAAGGGGACCCAGCGACGAAAATTGTAAATGCATCTCGTCACATAGGGGGAGTCGTATTATCAGCGGCACTTATTTTAGGTGGTACATTTGCTGCATTAATCCCTTCAGGTGTATTGACGCTTATACAAGTAGCATCCGTAGTTGGCGTTGCGTTGTTACTATTAGCTATCATTGTTATGCCAATATTGTTACCTGCTTTAATAGGGTTAACGAGTAAAATGAAAAATTATACAAAGAAATTAAGCAAAAGAAAATAAAAGAATTCCCTTTTAAAAGGGAATTCTTTTATTTAATAAATTTGTCCATCACGTCTTTATATTTTGCAAACTCTTCATCTTTCATATCGCCATTCATTTGTAAAAGAAAATTGCCTTTTCCGTGTGTATGAGAGAATAACATAGGAGCAGAGTTTCCTAATTCATCGTAATATTTCTTAACTTTTTCTAGGTCTTCTTTCTTTGTAATTTCGAATAATCGACCGCCTTTATCTTCACCAAGAGCTGGTACGACAATACGTTTTCCTTCTTTTTGAAGGTTACCAAATTCTTTTTGCGGAAGATCAGTTGGATTTTCTACTTGGAGACCAGCATTTTTAAACTCAGTGATAATCGAATCGACAGTTACTTTTGTTTCTTTTTCTCTTGTTTTGATTCAGTGGATGTTTTTGTATTGTTACTACTACATGCAGTTAAGGAAGCAATTGATAAACATAATGCTCCAATTATAAATATTTACTTCAAAATAAAACCACCTTAAAGTGTGTATGTAACTTTAATATAATTAAAAATAAAGGTTTTATTCAGGTTTGAAAACAAAGGAATAGCAATCAACCGTTGCTATTCATCCAGCTTCTACTATATAATAGCTATAGTCTACAATAATTGAGTCGTTATATGCGATTTTTAAGACAATCGGTGAGAAAACGCTGAAATAAGCGGTATTAGTAGGAGGACACAAATGATTACAGTAAGTAACGTTAGTTTGCGTTTCGCGGATCGCAAATTATTTGAAGATGTTAACATAAAATTCACGCCAGGTAACTGCTACGGTTTAATCGGAGCGAACGGTGCTGGTAAATCGACATTTCTAAAGATTTTATCTGGAGAAATTGAACCATCAACAGGTGATATACATATTACGCCGGGTGAGCGTCTAGCAGTATTAAAACAGAACCACTTCGAATATGAAGAGTTCCCAGTATTAGAAACAGTAATTATGGGTCACACGCAACTTTACAAAGTAATGCAAGAGAAAAATGCCATTTACATGAAAGAAGACTTTAGTGATGAAGATGGTATGCGTGCTGCTGAACTTGAAGGTGAGTTCGCTGAGCTTAACGGTTGGGAAGCTGAGTCAGAAGCTGCAATCTTACTAAAAGGACTTGGTATTGGTGAAGATCTTCATGATAAGAAATTGTCAGAATTAACTGGGTCAGAGAAAGTAAAAGTATTACTTGCTCAAGCATTATTCGGTAAACCGGACATTCTATTACTAGATGAGCCTACCAACCACTTGGACTTAAAAGCAATTCAATGGTTAGAAAACTTCTTAATGAACTTTGAAAATACAGTAATCGTTGTATCCCATGACCGTCACTTCTTAAATAAAGTTTGTACGCACATGGCTGATCTTGATTTCGGTAAAATTCAACTTTATGTTGGTAACTATGACTTCTGGTATGAGTCAAGCCAATTAGCTTTAAAATTAACACAAGATGCTAATAAGAAAAAAGAAGAGAAAGTAAAAGAGTTACAAAACTTCATTGCACGCTTTAGCTCAAACGCATCTAAAGCGAAACAAGCAACTTCTCGTAAAAAACTTTTAGATAAAATTACATTAGATGATATTAGACCATCATCACGTCGTTACCCATTCGTTGGCTTCACACCAGAACGTGAAGTAGGAAATGACTTATTAACAGTTGAAGGTCTTTCTAAAACAATTGATGGCGAAAAAGTGTTAGATAATGTGTACTTCACTTTAAATAAAGGTGATAAAGTTGCATTTATCGGTCGTAACGATATTGCGATGACAACATTATTTAAAATCCTTATGGGTGAGATGGAGCCAGATAGTGGTTCATTCAAATGGGGCGTTACAACATCTCAATCTTACTTCCCAAGAGATAACTCTAAATACTTTGAGAACAGTGACTCCAACTTAGTTGATTGGTTACGCCAATTCTCTCCACAAGATGAGTCAGAAAGCTTCTTACGTGGTTTCTTAGGCCGTATGTTATTCTCAGGTGAAGAAGTTAAGAAGAACGTTTCTGTACTATCTGGAGGAGAAAAAGTTCGTTGTATGCTATCTAAAATGATGTTAAGTGGTGCAAACGTAATCACTCTTGACGATCCAACGAACCACTTAGACCTTGAGTCTATCACTGCATTAAACAACGGCTTAATCGCATTCAAAGGTACAATGTTATTCACATCTCATGACCATCAGTTCGTACAAACAATTGCAAACCGCATTATCGAAGTAACGCCAAACGGTGTAATCGATAAAGAGGCTACTTACGATGAGTTCTTAGAAAATGAAGAACTTCAAAAACAAGTAGATGCAATGTACAAAGGTCAATAATAAATATAAAAAACCCTCGCTCTCGTTATGAGAGCGAGGGTTTTTTATAATCATTATTTTTATGGATTATGAATAATTATTCAACAATAGCTTTAGTGAAGGGGGGAGAGATTTTGATATTGCATATAGAGGAATGGCTAAGGTATGAATATACTTGAAATACGTGAAGAGATTTAATATACATAGAAAAAAACACATGCTTTCAAATATGAATTTAATTATATTACATTAATGTTCCAGAACTGGAGACATATTTATTTGCGAAGCAGTGAATAAAGGTATATAGTATGTGATGTCATAATTAGTGGATGAATCTTGGGAGAAAACAGGGAATGTTACAAATTTATTTTGTTAAATAGAAACCAAGGTCAAAATGTCTGGAAAGAAATAGTTGAATAAATACTAGCTTCAAATTATAATTACTAGTATTCTTCATATAGTTAAATAGATAAAATCTATTTGAAGATAAAAAATTGAATAGAGAGACAGACTTATAAAAAAATAAGCCTTGGATGATCAAAAGAGGTGGAGAAATGAAACAATTCTTATTAAAAAGCAAAAGTGTGCTAAGCAATCATTTTGGATTCTTTCTGTTTGCCGTTATTTTATTTTGGCTCAAAACATATGCAGCTTATGTAACGGAATTTAATTTAGGAATTTCAAACACAATCCAAAAATTCTTGCTGTTTTTCAATCCGCTTAGTTCAGCAGTTCTATTTTTAGGACTTGCATTATTTGCAAAAGGGAAACGATCTTATATTTGGTTAATTATCATTAATTTGTTATTGTCGATTCTTTTATACGCAAACGTAGTATATTATCGTTTTTTCAGCGATTTTATTACGTTCCCAACATTAACACAAACGAATAACTTTGGAGATTTAGGTGGTAGTATTATTGCGTTGCTACATCTTTATGATCCGCTATATTTCTTAGATACAATTATTTTAATTGTATTAGTAGCAACGAAATTTGCAAATCCAAAACCAATTCGTGTTGCGAAACATAAAGTATCTCTAGTATTTGTAGCAGGTATTTTATTATTCAGTGTTAACTTAGGACTTGCAGAATCTGACCGTCCTGAATTATTAACAAGAACATTTGACCGTAATTATATTGTGAAATATTTAGGGGCATATAACTATACAATTTATGATGGTATTCAAAGTGCGAAAGCATCAACAGAACGAGCGTTAGCTGATGGAGATAATATGACAGAAGTAAGAAATTATTTAACATCAACTTACGCAAGTCCAAATCCTGAGTATTTCGGTAAAGGAAAGGGAATGAACGTAATTTATATTCATTTAGAGTCATTCCAAAACTTCTTAATCGATTATAAATTAAATGGTCAAGAAGTTACGCCATTCTTAAACTCATTCACAAAAGATGCGAATACGCTTTACTTTGATAACTTCTTCCATCAAACAGGACAAGGAAAAACATCTGATGCGGAGTTTATGTTAGAGAATTCAATGTTTGGTTTACCACAAGGATCTGTCTTTACAACGAAATCTCATAATACGTATCAATCAGCACCAGCAATTTTAGGACAACAAGGATACACATCAGCAGTATTCCACGGTAACTATAAAACATTCTGGAACCGTGACGATGTTTATAAATCATTTGGTTTTAATAAATTCTTTGATGCTTCATACTATGATATGAATGAAAAAGATGTAGTAAACTATGGATTAAAAGATAAACCATTCTTTAATGAATCCATTCCGTTATTAGAAACATTGAAACAACCGTTCTATACGAAGTTTATTACGTTATCGAATCACTTCCCGTATCCAATTGATAAAGAGGAAGCGACAATTGAACCAGCGAACACAGGTGACTCATCTGTAGATACGTATTTCCAAACAGCACGTTATTTAGACGAATCTGTAAAAGGTTTCATCGATTACTTAAAACAATCTGGTTTATACGATAATTCTATTATCGTTATGTACGGAGACCATTACGGTATTTCAGATAATCATAACGCAGCAATGTCAAAAGTAATGGGTAAAGAAATTAACTCGTTTGAAAATGCACAGTTACAGCGTGTACCTTTAATCGTTCGTGTACCAGGTGTGAAAGGTGGCGTACAACATCAATACGGTGGTGAAATTGATGTCCTTCCAACTCTTTTACACTTACTAGGAACAGATACAAAAAATTATGTTCAATTTGGTTCAGATTTATTATCACCAGATCATAAACAAGTTGTTGCGTTCCGTAACGGCAACTTCGTAAGTCCAACTGTTACTGCATTAAACGGCAAATACTACGATACAACGACTGGAAATCCAGTAGAATTTACAGATGAAATAAAACAAAATGAACAAATGGTTCAAAACTCGTTAAAATACTCTGACCAAGTCGTAAATGGTGACTTATTACGATTCTACACACCAGAAGGTTTTACTCCAGTAGATCGTTCGAAGTATAACTATAACAATCGTGATAAAAACAAAACGAAGGTAAAAACGGCTCCGGAAGGGGAAGCTAAATAAATATTAAAAAGCGCTACTCATATGAGTAGCGTTTTTGTTTGTAACTAAAATTATATCGGCATTATATAGAATCATCTTTAGTTTTTTGCTTCCTCTTTCCAAAGAACACTACACCGACAATGATAAGAATGATGAATACCCATTTCATTAAAGGGTTACTTTCAAAAAATGCAGCAAACCATTTCTCGTCTACAATCATTTTCGCAGCGGTATAAGCTAAAACTGCTGCTCCAATAGTAATGATGACAGGAAAACGATCTACCCATTTTAAAATTAATGTACTGCCCCATACTACTACAGGAATAGAAACTAATAACCCGATGATTACTAAAGAGAAATTGCCATGCGCAGCTCCTGCAACAGCAAGAACATTGTCTATACCCATTAATGCATCAGCAATAATAATAGTTTTAATAGCAGACCAAAATCCTTCTTCTGCCTTAATATCATGATCTTTGCCTTCAGCAATTAATTTGTAAGCAATCCATATAAGGAGTACACCACCAATTAGAAGTAACCCTGGTATTTTTAACAACCAAACGACAACTAAGGTAGCGAGGGCTCTAATGGCAATTGCCCCGATAGTGCCCCATATAATAACTTTCTTTTGTTGATCTTCCGGTAATCGCCTTGCTGCTAATCCAATTACAATGGCATTATCACCAGCTAATACTAAATCAATTACAATAATGGCAAGCAAGGCTGACAAATATTCAGCTGAAAGAAAATCCATATATAATCACCCCTTAAGAGTAATATGTGCTAAAGTGTTGATAATATAAAAATAGGATTGAATTTGTATATTCAATCCCTAATTTCTTACTGTATTTAGATATATATGTTTTAATTTCGTATAAGTCGCTTGTGCAATCTTTTTTGCTTTTCGTTTCTTTTTCTTAATTTTCTATTCATCTTTTTGATCCGGTTTTCTATATGAGAGAATTTCCAAAACGATAAAAAAAGACTCAATAACCTACTAGAGGAAATCAAGTCTTTTTCATTACATACGATTATCATGCCAGAAGTTTAATGGGAAGTGTTCATTCTCATTATAGGCTTCTAATTCATATCCTTTTTCTTTCAGCCCTTTAATAATACCAGGTACTGCTTTTACGGATTGTGGATGAATGTCGTGCATAAGGATAACTTCTGTTGGCTTGTTTGCACCATTAATAACGTTTTGTACAATTTTAGCTGATGCAGCGTCAACAGGCATTGTGTTATATCTCCAGTCTAATGAATCAATTGTCCAATCCCAAACTTTTAGCCCATTCTCAACAACTTTGTTACGAAGAGCTTCGTTTAATCCTGGCATTGAGCCGTAAGATGGACGAGTTAATACTGGCGATTTACCTAGAACGCCAGCGATTAAGCCTTGGTCTTCCTTCATCTCATCTACATAATGACCTTCTGTGTAAAGTTTCTTGTAGTTATGAGTCATACTGTGCATCCCAACGTAGTGGCCTTCAGCATCTTCGCGTTTTACAAGGTCAGGGAAAGCTTTTACATTTGAACCAATAAGGAAGAATGTTGCTTTTGCATTTTCTTTCTTTAACATATCTAAAAGCTCAGCTGTGTATTTTCCAGGACCATCATCAAATGTTAAATAAGCTACTTTTCTAACTTGCCCATTATATTGTTTTGGAGCTTCTTTCGGTGCAAGAGATGATTGAATTTCACTTACAAGTTGAACAGATTTTGCGTCATCCTCTGTACTTGCTAGAGCAGTATGTGTTGAACCTAAAGCCGCTTCGTATGTAAATAATACCCCCGCGCAAATCAACATAGCCCTTTTCACTAAAGTTGTCATTCGAATTCCATTGTGCATAATTTTCCTTCTCTCTATAAAAGTTCTACTCTACTATATTAGCAATTATAGGTATGGAAATGCAAAAAAATTTTTTTACAAGTGCAAGAAAGTTTGTCAAAAAGTATGCAAGATTTTAAAGGAATGTCATTTTTAAAGAAACGTCATAAAAAATTGGATAAATTGAATTATGAATTGGAAACAATACAAGGGATATTAATTTTAGGAGGTGCTTTAATTGAATTATAAAAAAATGCTTTCTATATTTATGACGAGCATATTCACAGTAGGATTGTTAATCGGGTGTAATCCAGCTCCAAAGGATGAAAAGGAGCCAGATCCAACGGAGGAACCTTCTGAGCAAAGACAAGAGGAAAAGAATGAAAAACAAGATCCTGCTAAAGAAAAAAATAATGAGTTAAACAAAAAGGATGAACAAGAACCAGATCCAACAGAAGAGCCATCTGAGGAGCAAAAGAAGAAAAAAGAAAATGAGTAGTTGCAGTTTAATGAAATATGTAGCGTGATTTTGTAACAAAAATTTTCTGGAAATATACAAACCACTTTTCTATATAAGAAAAGTGGTTTGTATAAAATTATGTATGAATTTAAGTATTTCATGTATATAATTTTTGTTTTAAAGCAACTTTCTAATTAATGTCTTTTAACATATCTATTGCTCTTAAAATGAAGATTGGCCACGCATTAATCCTTCTTTACAAACTCTTCAAGTATTAAATTTAATTAAATTCTTCTATTAATAATACAGGCTCTTTATTGGTTGAACCTATATTAAAGCGAGTCTGTAGGTCGTATTCTAGCATGAGATGAACTGCTTTGTTTTTTCATCTCTGAATTCCCAAACTACTAACGAAAGAGTCATATCAATACCGACAGAGCCAACAGCTACTGTTATGATTTTGACATGACAAATAACTCTCTTTAAGGAAGAAATAGTTATTTTATCTCTATATTTTTATAATTAATTCTATATGAATTTAATACTAAAGTCCTACTATTTATAAACTAATAGGTCTTTCAACTAAGGCAGTTCTCACACTAATGAGGGATGTTAAAGGAAATATATGTAACCTATAATGATTCATATAAAGCTTTGGAAAATGAAAAGGAGGAGATTTGCATGAAGAATTGGGTTCAATTTAGAATTGCAAGACCAACAGATAAATTTGAAGAAGTTATAAGCTTTTATGAGACGGGGTTAGGGTTAAAGCGTATAGGAGAATTTCACAATCATGAAGGATATGATGGAGTTATGTTTGGATTACCGGATGCCGAGTATCATTTGGAGTTTACAATGCATGTTAATGGAAGTCCATGTCCGGCACCGACAAAAGATAATTTACTAGTTTTTTATATGCCTAATAAAGATGAAATTGAAAAAATAGTGAATCGATTAAGTAATATGGGCTACCATGAGGTGGAACCAGAAAATCCGTATTGGCTAGAGAAAGGTACCACAATAGAGGATCCAGATGGTTGGAGAATTGTGCTTATGAATGCATTTGAATAAAGAAGCTCTTTTCGTATGTAATGGAGTGTAACAAAATGGTTTAGACATAAATCCCTACAACATTTGTAGGGGTTTTTAAATAGGGAGATTTAGTTAAGAGAGTAATGAAAATGTAAAAAGTATTTTGGCTAAAAATAAATGTAATAAATATGATTCATGAAGGAGGTATAGAAGTATGACATTAAAGTGTTTTGATGAGTTTGCTAAAAATGTTGGGAATACACCTCTCATTAAATTAGAATGCGAAGAAACGAAGGATCTTTCTATCTATGCTAAATGTGAATGGCACAACCCTACAGGATCGATTAAGGATAGAGCAGCACTTGGAATGATTCGAAAATATTTACAAGAAGCGGACAAAAAACAATATATTTTAGAATATAGTGGTGGAAGCTTAGCGAGATCAATCGGGCGTAATTGTTATTATTTAGGAATTCAATGTACGTTAGTTTTAAGTTCCGGAACTGGTAAATCACTACTAAATGAACTTGAGCATTATAGAGCTAACGTGATTTTAGTTGATAAATGTATGGGTTTTTACGCAGTAATTGAAAAGACAATTGAGATTAGCAAACAAAAACCCGAGTTATACTTTTTATTCCAACATTATAATAATGCAAATCTATCAAGTCATATAGAAGGTACAGGCCAAGAAATTATTGCGCAAATGAACGGAAAACCAATACACGCATGGGTAGCATCTGCTGGTACTAGTGGAACTCTAATGGGGGGTCTATAAAGCAGTAAAGAATTATACAAAAAATGTTGAGCTACATTTAGTAATGCCTGCTGAATTGCCTTATGGTTCCGAACAACCACCAAATGATTTAAAGAAATATGCTGGTTCAGGTGGGTTCGGCTTAGGGAGGAAACAACATTTCATAGAACAGGAAGATAATTTGATAGAAAAACAATGGACTTATTCATATGAAGAAACCTTGTATGAAATGGCACGTTTTTATAATGAAACTGGTATGAAAATAGGAACGTCTGCGGCAGCGAATTTATTAGCCGCTAAAAAAATTGGAAAAGAAAAAGGTACGAATTTTAATGTAGTTACAGTTTTTCCGGACGCAGGCTCTATAGAAGAGTGGTCAGATGTAAAGAGCTTACAAAAAATAAAGAGAGAATTAAACAAATAAAAGTTCTTTCATAGTCTATTTCTTACACCATGGGAAATGGATAAAATGAAAACCTGTATATGTAAAATGTACAGGTTTTTCGTGGGTGTTTTAGTTATTTGTAGAACTATAAAATTTCACATACCGTATTTAAAAAATAAATATAGGAAAACTAAAAAGTAATGTAGAATATATCGTATATACATATATGAAGTCAACATAAAAGTTAAAGAGGTGGATATATGTTACTTGAGGAAGTAATGCAGCAACTAGAGGAATATGGAACAGAACAAAATTGTAAAACGTATAAAAATCACGGAGCGAAAGAGCCACTATTCGGAGTTAGTTTTGCCAATTTAAAATTGTTAAAAAAGAAGATAAAAAAAGATCATGATTTAGCAATTTTATTATGGGAAACAAAAAATATGGATGCAATGACTTTAGCAACAATGGTATTAGATCCAAAGGAAGTTACGACAGAACTGCTAAATAAATGGGTACAGGAAGTTGATTATTATTGTTTAATGGACGTTTTGATGACGGCTATTTGTACGTCGCCAATTGCGATAGAAAGAATGGAAGAATGGGCAAAATCTGATGATGAATGGATTGGAAGAGCAGGCTGGTCTTTATTAGCAAATATAGCGATTAAAAATAAAACGTTATATGATGATTTCTTCTCACCGTATTTAGAAGAAATTAAAGCAAATATACATAATGAAAAAAATAGAAAAAAAGAAGCGATGAATAGTGCTTTAATTGCGATAGGTATTCGTAATGAACACTTAGAGCGAAAAGCGATTGAAATTGCACGTGAAATTGGAAAAGTACAGGTTAATCACGGGGCAACATCATGCAAAACACTAGACGCAGAACCGTATATAAAAAAAGCGAGAGAAAGAGCTGAAAAAAGAAAGTGAAATAAGAAAAGGGGAACGGTTATGAAAGCAATGGAAGCGGCAAAAAGCATAATTACATCACAATTTCCGAATTGTGATGTAGCTTTACTTGGAGGAAGCGTTGCAAGAGGAGAAGCCACAAAAACATCTGATCTGGACATTGTAATAGTTGATCATAGTTTAACGTCTTGTTATCGAGAATCTTTCTATAGTAATGGATGGCCTGTTGAAGTGTTTGTACATAATTTTGAAACGTATAAAACCTTTTTTAAAATGGATTGTGATCGCGGGAGACCTTCATTGCCACAATTAGTTTCAGAGGGGATTGTATTAAAAGGTGACAATGAAATGATTGAGAAATTAAAAAGAGAAGCAAATGATTTACTAAATAAAGGACCAGCTAAATGGACTGAAGAAATGATGAAACAGAAGCGGTATTTTATTACGGATACTTTGGATGATTTTATTGGTGCATCAAAAAGAGAAGAAGAATTGTTTATCGCGAATTTATTAGCTGATTTATTACATGAATATGTATTAAGAGTAAATGGTAAATGGCTTGGAAATTCAAAATGGTTTATAAGGGTACTTAGAAGATATGATGAACAATACGCAGATCAATTTGTAGCAGCATTCGATCATTTTTATACAACGGGAGAAAAAAGAAAATTAATTACTTTTGTAGAAAAAACGCTAGAACAGTATGGAGGAAGAATGTTCGAAGGGTTTTCTATAGGAAAATAAAAAAGGGGATAGCGCAATGAATGTTCCATTCGTTCAATTAAGAGAACTGACACTAGATGATGTAGAAGATCGATATCAATGGTCATTAGATACAAAAGTAACAAAGTATTTAGTTGTACCAGATCAATATCCACCGTTCACTCGTGAAGATACGAAAAAATGGATTGAAGCATGTATAAATCGAAAAAATGGTTATGAACAAAGAGCCATCACTGCAGAGAACGGCATACATATTGGATGGGTAGATCTTAAAAACTTTGATAAAACAAATAAAAATGCAGAACTGGGAATCGCGATTGGTAATAAAGAATACTGGGGTAAAGGGTATGGAATAGCAGCCCTATATAGTATGTTATATCAAGCATTCTTTGCATTTAAATTAGAAAAAGTTTGGCTACGTGTAGATGAAGATAATTTTCAAGCTAGAAAGAGTTATGAAAAGGCTGGTTTTGTTTGTGAAGGACTAATGAGAAATGATCGATTACGTCAAGGGAAGTTCATTCATCGTTATCGTTATAGTATGTTAAGAGAAGAATACGAATCTTTAAATGGTTTATTATAAAAGTATTATGTTAACTTAAAGGGGCTGGAGTAATATGATTCGATTACTTGCGAAAGAAGATGTGAAAAAATATTGGGATTTACGTTTACAAGCATTACAAGTAAACTCAGAGGCATTTGTAACAACTTATGAAGAGGCGATTTGTCAGGAAAATCCTATTAAGCGAGTGGAAAGTAATTTAACAGCTACTACTAGTTGTACATTCGGTGCTTTTAATGAGGATCATAAATTAGTTGGAGTTGTCACTTTACTAACAGAGGAAAAAGAGGCGTATAAACATAAAGGTCATATCGTTGCGATGTATGTAGATGCAAGCAATCGAAGAAGTGGCCTTGCACGTGAGTTAATACGCAAGGCAATTGAAAGAGCAAGAGAAATGGACTTGGAACAATTGAACTTAGGTGTTGTGTCCACAAACGAGCCAGCAAAAAAGTTGTATGAATCAATGGGCTTTAAAACGTATGGGATTGAAAAGAGAGCTATAAAGATGAATGGTGTGTATAGTGATGATGAACATATGGTGCTGTTCTTTTAATGGAGGGAGTTTAGTATGAAAGATCTCCGTTTAGAAAAAAATATGAACTCGCAAGTAGCGATTCTATATGCGATGGTTGCTGATACATTTAAACGATTGCAAAAGTTAGTAGAAGGTACTGATGAGAAAGAACTGTCCTTTAAAGGGTCAGAAAATAATGAAAATAGTATAGGACAGCTACTTCAGCATTTAGCGGTGGTTGATTTACACTGGGTGTATCGTTTAAAAGGAGAAGAAATTCCACCAGCACTTGAAAATAAGTATGGACCTTTGCTGAATGAAATAGGAGAATTGCCAAGTTTAAGAGAGTACACATTGCAACAATTAATGCAAGACTACGAAGCTGTGCAACATATGTTTCATGAGGAATGTATGAAACTAACAGAAAATGATTTAACACGGGACGTTTTTTATGAAAAGGGAGAAAATGCGACTATAAGGTGGGGGATATGGCATATAGCCGATCATAATCGGTACCATCAAGCTCATATTAGTCAGTTAAGAACACTATATAGAGCTAGAATGCATGCAAGATGAAGATTTCGAATTTTAATTATATTTAATTTGTTGTATAGTATAAGAATAAACTAAACAAGGGGTTTTATAATGAAAGCTATTGCAATAGGGATATTGGCATCATTTTTCTTTGCCTTTACCTTCGTTTTAAACCGTGCGATGGACTTAGAGGGTGGAAGCTGGATTTGGAGTGCATCATTACGGTATTACTTCATGGTTCCAATGCTTTTGCTTATTGTCATGTATAGAGGAAACTTAAAGCAACTCTTTCAATATATGAAAAATAATCCGAAAGAATGGTTAGTGTGGAGTATCGTTGGATTTGGTCTCTTCTATGCACCACTTAGTTTTGCCGGAGCTTTTGGACCTGGTTGGCTTGTTGCCTCAACATGGCAAATTACGATCGTCGCAGGGATTTTGTTAACACCATTTTTTGCAGTAGATCCATTACATAAAAAACTTCCAATGAAGGAATTAGTTATGTCGGGTATTATTTTATGCGGTGTTGTACTTATGCAAGTAGAACATGCTTCTTCATTAGGAATTCGTGAAACCGTTTTATGTGTCGTTCCTGTACTTATTGCAGCGTTTGCGTATCCTCTTGGAAATCGAAAAATGATGCAAGTTTGTAAAGGGGAATTAGATGTATTCCAGCGAGTTCTCGGTATGACATTAGCAAGTTTACCATTTTGGTTTTTATTATCAGGTTATGAAGTATCAACAGGCGGACTACCGTCAAGTAGCCAAGTTTTTCAATGTTTTATTGTAGCTGTTAGTTCTGGTTTAATCGCGACCGTACTATTCTTCTTTGCGACAGATCTTGTAAAAGATGATCCACAAAAACTAGCAACAGTAGAAGCAACTCAGTCTGGTGAAGTTTTATTTGCGCTAGTAGGAGAACTTATCTTGCTATCTGCGCCAATTCCGTCATCTTTATCTTGGATTGGCATGAGCCTCGTTATTGTTGGAATGATACTACATAGTTATGTAGCGGTCGTTGTGAAGAAAGAAGAAAAAATAACTGCGTAATGAGATTAGCTCTTTATATAAAGAGCTAATCTTTTTTCATAGAAAGGAATGAAGATATGAATTTGCAACACGTTGAACAAATTGAGAAAAATCCCATTTTAAATGTACTACAGTATGCAGTTGGACCAAGTGAAACTAGCTTAAAGAAAGCAGTTGTATTTTATGAAAGGAATACAGGCACATTGTATAGATATGAAGAAAAGGCTTGTATAGGTATTGAAATATTCGGCGCAAATAAAGCGAAAATTTGCCACATAGCAGTCGCTCCATAATATCGTAAAAAAGGAATTGCGTTGCAAATGATAAGGGAAGTAGTAAGAATACATCAATTGACTTATGTAGAAGCAGAGACAGATAAAGAGGCAGTAGAATTTTATAAGAAAATTGGTTTTAAGGTTAAAAGTTTAGGAGAAAAATATCCGGGGATAGAAAGATTTCATTTGTATTTTAAAAATAAAACATAATGAAATAATCTTAGAATATAATATCCGGAAGACGATTTGAAGAAATAGTTCGTTTTTTATTTATCTCGCTATTGGTGGGTAGTAAAGCTCCCACATTAAAATTCGGCTGGAGTAAGGGAGTCAGTTAGTTGGAAGCCTTGCAGCCCATAAATGCCCGATTGGTACGGGCTTATAATCAGTGGAGGATGCACAAAACCTCCACTGATTCAAGTTTCATTTTATCTGTTCTAATTTTAATAGTAGCTAGTTATTCGTTTTTGGCAAAAATGTAAGAAAGGTCGAAATGTTTAGTTGATGCAAAGGAAGGAAGCAAAATATGAGTAAATCTATAAGTAATGGAACAATTGAGAAGAAGCGTGCAGTCTCATTAGATTTAAAGGGGTACAATGTTACTATTAATCGTACTTGCTCATGCACCGCTTTACTTATATGCTGCAGATCCTGGAATTATGCATAGGGTGGAAAGCGGTAATTTCTTTGATCAAATTGTAAACCTTTTTGGTATATTCATAATTGATAACCGTGCACGGGCGATGTTTGCCGTATTATTAGGCTACGGTTTGGTTCTAGCGCTTGAAGGGCAAATATCAAAAGGGATAGATGAAAATCAGGCTGTAAAAATAGTAAGAAGACGCTCTTTGTATTTAATACTGTTCGGGATTGTGTTAGCGGTTTTAATTGGTGGGCAAGATATTCTTATGGCTTATGGTGTAGCGGGGATTCTTGTTAGTCCACTATTAAAGTGTAAAATGAAAACATTAATTCGAACATTTACGATTATCACTATATTGTATATCATTTTTATTCCAATAATATGGGGATTTAATATGCAAGCAATAGGCGATTACGGTTTTTCACCAGATGTTTCAGCAAAAGACACGTATCTTAGTACTACCATGTTACGATTACTTTTCTTTCCTGTTATACCTGTTCTCATCCATGTTATGTTCCCGATAATTCCTTCTGTAATTCTTGGTTTGTGGATTGCTAGATATCGGATACTAATAAAACCAGAGCAACATTTGAAAAAATTATATTTTATAACAATTATAGGATTATCAATTTCCTTAGTAGGTGCTTTGCCACTATCTTTTGTAGGGACTATATGGTATCCAAGGGTATTTGCAGCTGGAATGATAAATGGAATCCATATTGTAACTGGAATTGTTGGAGGATTAGCATATGCAACAGGTTTCGGAATAATAGGGAGTAAATTAAAAAATCTAGGGTACTGTAGCCTTGCATTGATCGCTTTAGGAAAGCGTTCATTAACATTTTTTGTTTTGAATGAGGCACTGCTTGTTATACTTTTATCACCTGTAGCATTTGATTTAGGAGGGCATGTAAGTAACACTCTCGCTGCATTGATAGCTATAAGTATTTGGATATCGTCTGTCATATTAGCTACAATAATGGAAAAAAATAACCTCAATGGACCATTAGAGATTTTATTGAGACGTTTAGTATATAAAAATAAATAAATTAAAAGACGATCCGAGTATTATATGATCCCCTTATAGTAGACAGGAAAAAGAAAGCACATTAACCAGTTTACTATGGAGGGGATTTT